>JBOIBN010000064.1:0-12102 GCA_050739575.1 Gammaproteobacteria bacterium | reverse complement strand
GCCGTCGCGCTCGGCGATCCAGCAGCGTTCGCGCTCTGGATCGCAGTTCAGAATGAAATCCGCTGCCACTTTCGCCACCAGCGCCTCGAAGCGTTCGTCCCAGCCGTATTCGCGCGCATAGAGCACGCCGTGACGATGGACGATCCAGCCGATGTCGCCGGGCCGATGATCACGCAGCACGTAGCCGTTACCCGTTTTGTGTCGACAATCTGCCGTTTTCATCAGCCTTCCTGTTTATGGTCTCCGGTAGTACCAAACGGTGTGAAACTTCATGCAAGTCGTAGCAGAACTTCGCGGCTGCACCGCGAGAAAAGACGTAAAATAAGCACATCATATACGCGGTGAATTATCCGCGGCGCATTTCATCTACGGAGAACAACTATGGGTACACGCACCTTGCAGCAGATCATCGAATCCGTCGCCACCTCCGACGGCGCCGGCGTCAAGCTGCGGCGCAGCCTCGGACAGCGCCAGGGATTACGGCTCGACCCGTTCCTGATGTTGGACGAATTCGGCACCGACAAGCCCGAGGACTACATCGCGGGTTTTCCGGATCACCCCCACCGCGGCTTCGAGACCGTGACCTACATGCTCGACGGCCACATGCGCCACCAGGATCATCTCGGCCACATCGGCGACCTCAAGGCCGGCGGCGTGCAGTGGATGACGGCGGCCCGCGGCATCGTGCATTCCGAAATGCCGCAGCAGACCGAAGGCCGCATGCGCGGCTTCCAGCTCTGGATCAACCTCCCGGCGGCCGAGAAAATGAAGCCCGCGAGTTATCGCGATATCCAGCCCAAAGATATTCCCGTCGTCGCTCTGCCAAGCGGCGGCCGGATCAAGGTCATCGCCGGGACCCTCGAACTGGATGACGAACCCACGCCCGGACCCATCCAGGGCCTGAGCACCGACCCGCTGTTCCTGGACGTGGCGCTTCCCGCCGGCGCGACCTTCACGCATCCGGTCAAGCCGGACTACAACGCCTTCCTCTACGCCTACGAAGGCAGCGTGAACGTCGGCCCCGCCGGTGCCGCCACGGCGCTCAAGACCCAGGCCGCGGGCCTGCTTTCTCCGGGCGAGCGCATCGAAGTGACGGCCGGGCCCGCAGGGGCGCACTTCATTCTCCTCGCCGGCCGCCCGCTCGGAGAACCCGTCGTGCAGTACGGCCCATTCGTGATGAACACACCGGAAGAGATCGATCAGGCGATACGCGACTTCCGCAACGGCCGTCTTGTAGCTTCGGCCTGAGTGTTTGCGCACGCGCTCGCTGCAGCATGTATCCGCCATCCTGCTCCTGCAGGCACTAGTGGCATCATGAACGGCATCAAACCGCCGATACCAGACCCGGCGCAGCTTGTGAAATATTCGCAGATTACTTCCCCAAGTTATTGATTATAAAAATTTGAATAGGAACGAAAATCATGGAACAACGCAAACTCGGAAAATCCGGCCTGCTGGTATCGGAAGTCGGTCTGGGCTGCAACAACTTCGGAGGACGCATCGATTTCGACGCCTCGCGCAAGGTCGTCCACGCGGCGTTGGACGCCGGTGTCAACTTCTTCGATACGGCGGATGTTTACGGCGACAAGGGCGGTTCGGAAACTTTTCTCGGCCGCATTCTCGGCGACAAACGCAAGGACGTCGTCATCGCCACCAAGTTCAGTTCGGTCATGGACGAAGCGCGTGGGCATCGGGGCGCTTCGCGCCGCTACGTCAGGATGGCGGTCGAAGACAGTCTGCGCCGGCTCAAGACCGACTGGATAGACCTCTATTACGTCCACTGGCCCGATCCGCTGACGCCCATCGAGGAAACGCTGCGCGCGCTCGACGACCTCGTTCACGACGGCAAGGTGCACTACATCGGCACGTCGAATTTTCCTGCCTGGCAGGTGGTCGAAGCGGATTGGACGGCGCGCGATCTGAGGCTCAACCCATTCATCTGTGCGCAGAGCGAATACAGCCTGATCGAACGCGACGCGGAGCGCGAACTGCTGCCCGCGCTCGAAGCCTACGGCCTCGGGCTGATTCCTTACTTCCCGTTGGCGAGCGGACTTCTCACCGGCAAATACCAGCGCAACAAATCCGCACCGAAAGACTCACGCCTCGCGAACTGGAAGAATCTCGGCGAGCGCTACATGACGAACAAGAACTGGGAACTCATCGAAAAGCTGAAGGCGTTTTGCAAGGGTCGCGACCGCAGTCTGCTGGAACTCGCGTTCAGCTGGCTGCTCGCGCATCCGCAGGTGTCGAGCGTCATCGCCGGCGCCACCAAGCCGGAACAGGTCAAGCAGAACGTGAAAGCAGCGGGTTGGCGTTTGAGTGCGGACGACGTCTCGGAAATCAACCGTCAGCTGTCCAGCTCGGCATAGTGGCGGAAGATGCCGTCTTCACTGAACGGAAGCCGGCGATCGGAAGCAAGATAGGCCGCGATCCGCTCCTGCCCCGCCACGCGATCATGCAGCGCAATAAGTTTCGGATATTTCCGTTCGGCTTTTTTCATGGCCCGGGGAAAGGCGTAACGCAGGCCGTCCACGATCAGAAACAATGACAGGTCTGCGCAGCTCAGTGCGTCACCGACGAGATAGTGCGCGCCGGCCGGGTTCCGTTCCAGCACGGTCTCGAAATAGCCCATGAATTTCGGTATGCGCTGCGCGATAAACCGCTCGGAGCGCCTTGCGGCCGCCTCCTTCTGTTCGTCGTAATAGAACGAACCGCCGAGCGGGTGATGAGTATCGTGGATCTCCACGACCCAGTCCACGAGCGTAAGCTGCAACTGGTGCGCCCACAGGCGCCCCGCCTCATCCGCCGGCGCAAGACCGTGACGCGGTCCGAGAAACAACAGAATGTTTGCCGTCTGCGCAATCACAAGATCACCCGCCTTCAGCACCGGCGGCGCGAACGGAGGATGCACCAACCCTGCGTCGTTCATGAAGGCTTGCAGCTTCTCGATCGCCGCGCCTTCGCCGCCCGAATCTTTCGCCACGTCCACGTAGTCCGCGCCGGCCTCCTCCAGCGCGAGGCGCACGAACTCGCCGCGCCCCGGAATGCCCGGCCAGTAATAAAGCTCGTAAGTCATTTCCGTGTCCGCTCGGATGCGCCTCAATTATGCTCTCATGAGAGTCCATCGCATACCGGTCATCGGTAATCTTCCACCATCGGCGAGCGCTACCGCGGATGCCTGCGGTTCCAGGTCGTTCGCTACCGCGCCGTCACTATCCGGTTTCATCGCCGATTCCCGATTCGACCTAATGCGCAACGCCCCTCCGCGCACGGCCCTGGATCGCGCCGGCGCCACAAGCCGAGGGGCGGCACTTGCTACCGCGGAAGTTTGCCGCCAAAATACGCACCACGGCAACCTGCTGGAAGGATTCAATGGACAATCGAGAACCGAGGCCCGCCCATCGGGAGTGGAGCATGAGCAGCGTGACGATAGGCCTGATCATTATCGCGATCGGCGTCTTCTTTCTGCTCTACAACTTCAACGTCCGCCTGCCCTTCATGAAATACCACAACTGGTGGGCGCTCTTCATCCTGATTGGCGCAGTCGGACCGCTGACGCAGGCCGCGCGCCACTACCGCACCAAAAACGGGTTCGACGCCAATGTGCTTCATTCCCTGACTTCCGCTGCCGCCATCGTCACCATCGCCCTCTTCTTTTTGTTCGACGTGCGCTGGGATCTCTGGTGGCCGATATTCGTTATTTACGGGGGACTATCGGCTCTGGCGAGGCGCGTGCAGCGCAGACCGGACGCGACATGAACGGTTCGGTACGCATCACGGGGAAACCCTGATTTTTTCCATTCGTGATCTACCCGTCCCGCCAGCGCGGTGACAGACTCCGACGCAATCCAGCCAATTCAAGAGCCTGGGTACTGCGGCTTCATGGACGTGGAGAATAAACCAGCCCGTCCCCGGTATCGAGCAATTTCAAATTCAAAACCTGCAAGGAGAACAACGGCATGGAATTGGCAGACAAAGTGATCGTGATAACCGGAGCCGGCCAGGGGCTTGGGCGAGCCATGGCCGAGACATTGGCCGCTCAGGGGGTCAAGCTCGCCTTGGTCGATCTGAATGAAGCTGCGCTTCTGGAATCGGTCCGCTGCTGCGAAAACGCCGGCGGTGAGGCCCGCCCTTACCTGAGCGACATAGCCGATGAGCAGGCCGTGGATGCGCTGTTCGATCGCGTGATCGAAGACTTCGGCGCCGTGGACGCATTGATCAACAACGCGGGCATTATCCGGGACGGTTTGCTGGTAAAAACCGAAGACGGACACGTCGTCAAAAAGATGTCTCTGGAACAGTGGCAAAGCGTACTCACGGTAAATTTGACCGGTGTATTTCTGTGCGGACGCGAGGCCGCGGTGCGCATTATCGAGGGCAACCATCCAGGGGTCATCATCAACATGTGCAGCATTTCGCGCGCCGGCAACATCGGCCAGAGCAACTACGCGGCCGCCAAAGCGGGTGTAGCGGCCCTGACAGTCACCTGGTCCGAGGAGCTGGCTCGCTACGGCATCCGCGTCGCCGCAATCGCGCCCGGTTTCTGCGATACTCCGATGGTTGCGGGCATGCCGGAGAAAGCCCAGGCCCGCCTCAAGGAGATGATCCCCTTGGGGCGTCTGGCCGCACCGGCGGAAATAGCGCGATCCGTTCTCTACGTGCTGCAGAACGACTATTTCGACGGGCGCGTGCTGGAGATTGACGGCGGCCTTCGGTTCTGATTCCGCCGGTTCACCCGGAGCCGGAACACCCCGCGGCAGCGGGCTTCACAAATTCAGCGGGTGTCCCGTCGGGCTTGTGTCAAAGTTTGCAAACTGCGGATGCTGCGCGCTGGGACACGCGCCGCCTACATGTAGACTCCGCCGTTCACATTGATCTGCTGACCGGTGATGTAGTCGCCCTCGGCAATGACGAACGCCACGGCACGCGCGATCTCCGCGGGTTGGCCGAAGCGGCGCATCGGGATCCGCGCGAGGATTTTCTCACGGATGTTTTCCGGCACCGTTCGCAGCATGTCGGTATCGGTGAATCCGGGTGCAATGCAATTGACGGTAACGCCGTACTTGGCCATTTCCATCGCTGCGGTTTTGGTGAAGGCGATGATGCCCGCCTTGCTGGCGGCGTAGTTGGCCTGCCCGAAGTTGCCGGCCTGACCGACGAAAGAGGTGATGTTCACGATGCGTCCGTAGTTCTGCTCCATCATGATCGGAAACACCGCCGTGCAGCAGGCGTAAACGCTGCCGAGGTTGGTTGTCAGAACGTCATACCAGTCCTCGTCGGTCATGTGCTTGATCGTCTTGTCGCGGGTGATGCCGGCATTGTTCACCAGAATGTCGACGCGCCCGTAGGTTTCGTGAACCTCATGAATCATGCCGCGGGCCTCGGGAGTCTTGCACACATCGGCCTGCATCACTACCGCCTTGGCGCCGGCGGCCTGAATTGCCGCGGCAACCTCTTGCGCCTCGTGTTCGCTGGACCGGTAATTAACGATTACCGTGGCGCCACGCGCGGCGAGCTGCAGCGCGATCTCCCGGCCGATACCTCGGGAAGCGCCGGTGACGATGGCTATTTTGTCTTTCAAATCGGACATGGGCATTCTCCCTGGAGCTTGACTCACAGATACCACTCCGCGTGGCGACTAGAAAACAATGTGCGGCATCTTCGTGGGAATCATAGCAGGACACATCGTTATATGAAGTCTAAATCGCACCGGCGCCTGCCTCGCAGGCATAAGGGCGAATTGGCGGGAGGCTTTTCGCAGGCATGGAACGGTGGCCCGGGTTGCGGCAGCTTGGCGCCGGCCGCAATTCCGGGACGCGGGTCCTGCCCATGAGGAGTAGAAATGATTGTAAATACAGAGACTTAGAATATATAAAAGATTATTTTGCATTGCAAAAGAATTTGCATTATACTGTGTTTCGTACCTAACCCTAACTTGCACATTACGGAGAGAAGTCATGATAGATTCGCTTAACACCAAACAGATGTTCAGCCGTTGGGCGGAAACCAGCACCGGGATGCTGGAGCCCTTCATCCGGCTCAATCAGTTGACCCTGGAAACCATGGAGCGCATGGCTGAGCTGCAGATCGCAGCTGGACGGGAATATGTCGAGTTGCAAAAACAGCAACTGGCCCGTCTCAGCAAGGCGCAGGACCTGAACGATTTCACCGGCAGCCAGGAGAATCTGGCCGCCGATTTTGCCAACACCCTGAATCGCCATCTGGAAAAGCTCCAGGAAATCGGCGGCGACACCCAGCAGGCTTATGCCGACTGGGTCCAGAATGTGGTGGAAAAGGCTGCCTCACAGGCTGGTGAAAACCTGCGCGAAGCCACGAAAAACGCGAGTGAAGCGACGCACAAGGCAACGCAGAATGCGCACAAGGCAACGCACGCGACCGCTGCCGGAGCCAAGCGGGCAACTGCCGGCAAGTGAGGCTCGAGTCCCGGGTCTGATTACAATAAGGGCGCAGTGGCCGGACATCTCCGGCCACTGCAGCCTTGCAAGTGGCGCGCAAACCGCATCACTATTGCCGGAGAATGACCATCTCAACCGGGGAGCGGACAATGCCGAAGCCTGAACCCAAGCGTTACCGCGACGGCAACGTCGTGGCGCACCGCGCGAAGACGGCACAAGCGGAATTCCCCGACCCGCCGCCCGCCGAGCTAGAGCAGGAGCGACGACTGGTCAGTGACGAGCTGGCCGCCAAACTCGATCGCACCGCGATGGCAACGCTGGCGCAACTCACCGCAGGTCTGGCCGTGCCGCATTTGGGGCTGGCCTATGCGGACTGGCTCATGCACATGAGCGTATCGCCGGGCAAGGCCGCGCAACTTGCCGAAGATTACCTGAGCCTGAACCGGACGTTTTTCGATTACGCGATGCGTTCTGTGGGCGACGGCAATACCCGTCCCGCCATCGAACCCCGACCGGGGGACCGGCGCTTCAGCGACGCCGCATGGAAGGCCTGGCCGTTCAACTGGATGGCGCAGGGTTTCCTGTTGCGCGAGGAATGGTGGGACCGTGCGATGCGCGGCGTGCGCGGCGTGACCGCACAGAATGAAAACCTCGTGCGCTTTTTCACGCGGGCGATCCTGGATACCTTCGCGCCGTCCAATTCACCGCTGACAAATCCGGTGGTGCTCAACGCCACCCGCCGCGAACGCGGCAGAAATCTCGGACGCGGTGCCTTGCACCTGCTCGAGGATTTGACCGGGCAAATGGGCGCTCGCAAACCGGCGGATACCGGCCGCTTCAAGGTCGGGCAGGATGTGGCGGTCACCCCCGGCAAGGTGGTCTACCGTAACCGCCTCATGGAGCTGATCCAGTACGCTCCCGCTACGGCCACGGTGTACCGCGAGCCGATCCTGATCACGCCGGCGTGGATCATGAAGTATTACATCCTGGATCTCTCGCCGCACAACTCCCTGGTGCGCTATCTGGTGGAGCAGGGGCACACGGTATTCATGATTTCCTGGAAGAATCCTACTGAGGAAGACCGGGACATCGGCATGGACGACTATCGCACTTTGGGCGTGCTGGCAGCGCTGGACGTCATTGCCGCCATCGTGCCCGAACAGCCGGTGCATGCAGTCGGTTACTGCGTAGGCGGGACGCTTCTGTCCATCGCCGCCGCCGCCATGGCGCGCGATGGCGACGAACGGCTGAAAACCGTCACCTTGCTCGCGGCGCAGACCGATTTCAGCGAGGCCGGAGAACTGCTGCTGTTCATTAACGATGATCAGCTCACCTATCTGGACAGCCTGATGTGGAAACGCGGCTATCTGGCCGCGAGCGAAATGGCGGGATCCTTCCATTTGCTGCGCGCCAACGATCTGGTCTGGGCCCGCATGATTCAGGAATATCTGCTTGGCGAGCGCCAGCAACCCAACGATCTGATGAGCTGGAACGCCGACGCCACGCGCATGCCCTACCGCATGCACAGCGAATACCTGCGCCGCCTGTACCTCAACAACGAACTGGCAACCGGGCGCTACCAGGTGGGGAACCGGGGGATTTCTCTCGGCGACATCCGCACGCCTTTGTTTGTCGTTAGCACCGTCCAGGATCACGTCGCGCCCTGGCATTCGGTCTACAAGATTCGCCACTTGGGCGGCTCAGAGGAAGTGACCTTCGTGCTCGCCAACAAAGGACACAACGGAGGCATCGTCAGCGAACCGGGCCATCGGGGTCGCAGCTACCGGATCGGCAGCTGGAACGTCGCGGACAACCACATCGACCCCGATACCTGGCAGACCGAAACGCCCGAACGTGAAGGTTCCTGGTGGCCGGCATGGCACGAATGGCTGGCGAAGCGTTCCGGACCGCGCTCCAAACCGCCGGCAATAGGTGCATTCGAGGCCGGATCCGATGGTCTCGGAGATGCCCCGGGGACTTACGTCCTGGAGCGCTAGGGAAAATCCGGATGTTGTTCGTGAATTTCTTCTTGCGTCGGCAAATCAGAGATCGGTCAAGCGGGACAATCGGATGCCAATCAAAATAAACCGTTGCGTTGTCCCGATCCTCAACGGCAGTGGGAAAGCATGAACGTTATGGACGACATGCGGATTATCAAAAAGTACGCCAACCGGCGGCTCTATGACACGCAAACCGGAAAATTTCTCAACCTGAACGATATCCGCGACCTGGTGGTGTCCGGTCAGGCAATCTCCTTGCAGGACGCACGCAGCGGCGAAGACCTTACCCGCAGCATCCTCCTGCAGATTATCGTCGACAGCGAAGAGCAAGGCAGCCCCATGTTAAGCAGGGAGCTGCTGGAATACCTGATTCGTTTCTACGGTAATCCGTTGCAACAATTCCTCAGTTCCTATCTGGAAGAAAGCGTAGAGGCCTTTCAGCGCCAGCAAGGCCCGATTCAAAAGCAGATGTCCGAACTTATGACGCACGGCCCGGCGTCGGCGATGAACGATCTGGTCGAGCGCAATCTGGATCTCTGGCAGAAAATGCAAACGAGCTTCCTGCAGGGATTGCGGCGTAAGCCCGAAGACGAATCCCGGGGGAAATAAGCGCACGGGCTTCCAGCCAGATGCGCTATTCCATGGAAATAGCCCTGCGCGACCACTCTCGTCAAACTTCAGGGGAAACCGCGAGGCCGCGACGCGCGCACTGACGATATTCGACTGCGACGGGGCCGCGATCGGTAACTTTAATTCCGCAAGGGACTCCGCCCGCCCGATGGCCGATGTTGACGCGCTTAGTTTCTACGGCAGACGAGCAGGGCCGTATCAACGTCGTCGTCGTCGATCAGTCCGGGAGTAAAGCGCAGCGGCTTTTGCAGGCGCAGGCCGAGGGGCATGAATACCCGATTGTACCACCACATCGCGCGCTCGCGCTGATGGGTCAGATACCACATGCCGAGGTCGAGCAGACGCGAGGACTTGGGCTGCATGCCGTACACCGCGCTGCGTTCGACGATGAAACCATGACGTGCAAGCTTGGCTGCCAGATCCGGCGGCGCGTAGCGGCGTCGATGGCCGACGAAGTCGTCGAACGCCGTCCAGGCACTTTCGTGTAGCGGCACCGACAACAGAAAGACCGCGCCCGCCGCAGACACACGTGCCAGTTCCGCCAGCGCGGCATCGTCGTCATCCACGTGCTCGACGATGTCGAAGGCGCAGACGAAATCGAAGGTGCTATCGCCGAACGGCATGGCGTTGATCAATCCGACTGCGGCATCGGCGCCGCGCGTCCGCAAGCGCGCCATTGCTTCCACGCTGATGTCGAGGAACTGCGTGCCCTCGATCGGCAGCCGCGGCCGCAGACCCGGTGCAACCTCCAGACGTGCATGCCTGTGCGCCGCGAGTGCGGTGACCAACGGCCAGGTATTGAAACGCTGCGGCTCGATCAAACGCGCATCGCGCCACAACCCATCGTAGAAACTCCGATTGATAGCGGTCAGATCGGCGTCGCCGCGTGCACGCGAAGCGGAGCCGGTCATGCGTATTCGCTCTGCGCGTTATTCCGCACGACCTCGGCTCCCTTCACAGGCCGATTGCGAAAAACCCCTTATCCCGAGGATTCGGCTCTTTTCTCCGCCGCTTATGGGTAACTACCTTGCCACGCCGTCATTGTTTCAGCCGTGCGGCGGAGGTGGCGGCGGGTAGTAGGGCTGCTGAGGTGCGCCGGGGATCAGGTTCCCCCTGGAATACATGCACTGCTCATAGGCAATGTTGTAGCGTTGCTGGCCACTCCAGTTGCCTTGTTGGCTCGTTTGCGCCGCCGAGGCGGATCCCGCCAGCAAACCCACGCCCGCGCCTACGCCGGCCGCTTGACTGCTGTCGCCGATCAAGGCACCGGCTGCCGCGCCCACCACGGTTCCGATGGCGACGTGCGCGGCCGCCGAATTATTGGCGGCGTCAGAATTCACGTTGGTGGTGGCGTACTGCCGACAGACCGCATCGTCGGTCCGGAACACATCGAAAGGCTTTCCGGGCGGAGGCCAGACGGCGACGGTCGGGCCGGTAGGCGTCTGCGCGCAACCGGCCAGGACGATCGCCGTCAGTCCGCCGCAGATCAGCACGCCGAAAGATTTCTTGCTTGAACGCATGGCGTTTTCTCCTGTTAACCCGGCGGTGGAGACGCATCGGGCGGTTGTGAAGCCGGCACCGTCGTCCACCCGCCCGGACATTGCGACACGGTCGGATAGTAGCCCTGGGGCGAATTGCAGTAATACCAATACTGAACCGGCGCCTGGCCCTGTGCCTGCGCCTGACCCTGATATTGTGGCTGTGCCTGTGAGCCCGGTGCCTGATCCTGATATTGTGCCGGTGGCTCTCCCTGTGGCGAGCCATACTGGGAAGCCGCGGACGGCTGCGGCGCAGCAGACCCGGGGGTAGCGGTTACCGGCGTCCAGGCAGTCGAGCATTGGGGCACGTACGGATAGTAGCCCTGAGGCGCGCTGCAGTAATACCAATACTGAACCGGTGCCTGGGCTGGCGCCGGCACGATTCCCGGCGTATAGGGCACGTAGGGATTGGGGTACGGATAAACCGGAGTCGGGTAGTAATACCAGCCACCGCCGGCAAGCCACCACCAGCCCCACCGTCCGCCGTGGTAGCCCCGGTACCAGTAGCCGCCTCTCCATACTCCCCAGCCGTAGCGTGGAAAGGTATTGATGCTGATGCGCCAGTAGGGCTGGCCATGCCAGTAGTACCGTGTTCCATTCCACCTGTATTGGTTTCCATGCGGATAATTCTGGTGGTGATACCCCTGACTCTGTGCCGGAGGATGACCGTGATTACCCTGCCCCTGCCCCCCATGCCAGGAGCCGGCAAATGCCGGAGCCGAGAACGCGGCCATAACAGGCAAAAGCAGCAGCATCGCAAATTTTCTACTCATGACACATCACCTTCCAAGGTTGCGACCGCCAGTGGCGGCCCTGTAACACAAGTATAGACCGCCCGCCCTCCCTTTTTGTTTCCGGCAGGCGCGGATTTGTAGCGATTTTGTTACTGGAGATTGCCCTCGCGGACCCGATTACATATCTTTACAAATCAACCCCGGCCACGGCCAAGTTGATCCAGGCGGCGAAGAGCGTGTCGGGCGGGAACCCAAGGGGAGCCGGCTGGCTATCCGGCGACGATTTTCAGAGCAGGGCGATTCCGGCGGCAGTGTTGACCGTGTTCTTCACTGCATCGGCTACTGCGTTGATGATGACTTGCACGGCCTGGAGCGCAAGTTCGGCAACTGCAAGAATAATGGGTTGAATCCGATTACGTTGTATCGTCAGATTTTCTTGCGCCTGCTCCTTGCCGATGTTTCCGGCGACGTAATTGCTGGTAATGAACTCCACCTTCACAAGCATATCGTCGAGTTGCGGTTTGACGAATGCCTCGAAATCCCCCTTGAGCGCGGTGCCCTGTGCCCGCGCCGCACTGGCGCTTTCCGAAAGCGCGCCCGTTACGGCCTGTCTCAAATCATCCAGAATTGCCATGGCGGCTTCTCCTCAACAATCGTGCGTCCCGGTCATTCGGTCATTGCGATGCTGCGGCCTGCTTGCGGTTTTCGACATAGACGATGGCCTGCAGCGTGGTCAGTAAATGCGAAACCGCCAAACCAGAGTCCATGGCGTCAGCTCCCGAAG
>JBOIBN010000063.1:0-12486 GCA_050739575.1 Gammaproteobacteria bacterium | reverse complement strand
ATGGCAAGGTCGTCGTCGTCACCGGCGGCTCCAAAGGCATCGGCCTGGCCTGTGCCCGTGCATTTGTGCAGGAGGGGGCGCGAGTCGCCATCGTCTCCCGCAGCCAGGAGAACCTCGATCGTGCGTTGACCAGCCTTCACGGTGCCATCGGCTTGGCTGCCGATCTGGGCGATGCCGACGCGGCCGCGCGCATGGTGCAGGCCGTTGGGCGCCAACTCGGGCCCATTGACATTCTGGTGAACTCTGCGGGAGCGGCCCAACGCGCGCTGCCGGCCGAACTGACCCCCGCAGTGTGGCGGGCGGCGATGGATGCGAAGTATTTTTCCTACATCCACGCCATCGACCCGATCGTGAAACAGATGGTCGAGCGCGGATGCGGCGTGATCGTCAGCGTGATCGGCAACGGCGGCAAGATCGCCTCGCCGATGCATCTGGCCGGCGGTTCGGCCAATGCCGCGCTGATGCTGGCTACGGCCGGTCTGGCGCGCGCCTATGCGGCGAATGGGGTTCGCGTTGTGGCCGTCAATCCCGGCCTCACCAACACCGAGCGGGTGGGCGAGGGCGTCAAGGTCGACGCGCGGCTGCACGGGATCTCCGAGGCCGACGCCCTGCAGCGAGCCATCGCGACGATCCCGACGGGGCGCATGGCCGAGCCGGAGGAGATTGCCAATGCGGTGGTATTCCTGGCGTCGCCCAGGGCGAGCTACATCACCGGCGTGTCGATCAGCATGGATGGGGCGTCGGCACCAACCGTTGTATAGCCCGTGCGGGCGGTACCCTGCGGATTGCGAAGCGTCAGAGTCTGCGCGATCGGGTATATTTTGCGCGAACAAAGGTCGTTGCGATGAACATCGGGTGTATGGCACGTGACTGTCGAAATCAGAAATGAGACCGAGGCGGATGTCCGCAGCATCAGGGCCGTGACAATCGCCGCGTTTCTGAATGCACCACATACAAGCCACACCGAAAAGTCGTGGCGTGGGCTCCGGGCTGGTGCGTGAGGCTCTGCGCATCCTGCGTGAGCGCGGCGCGGCCGGCTGCGTATTGCTGGGGGAGCCGAAGTACTACGGCCGCTTTGGCTTCCGGCCCGACCCAAACCTGATTCTTCCGGATGTTCCGCCCGATTACATCCAATCCATCTCGTTCCACGAATCTCCGGCGCGCGGTGTCGTCTCGTACCACGAGGCATTTCATGCGCACGGTTAGTGCGAACGGGCATTTGAGGAGGCAAGCATGAAAGTTAAAGGCGCCTGCCATTGCGGGCACATCACATTCGACGCCGAAATCGACCCCGGCTCGGCGTTCATCTGCCATTGCACCGATTGCCAGACACTTACGGGATCTGCATATAGGGTCAACGCGTTGACAAAAGCGGAGGATTTTCATCTGCGATCGGGACCGCCCGCCGTCTACGTCAAAACTGCGCAAAGCGGTAACAAGCGCGCGCAGGCGTTCTGTCCGCGCTGCGGCACTCCGATCTACTCGGCGGCGCCCCACGATCCGCAGGTCTACGTCATTCGCGTTGGCACACTCAAGCAGCGCCTGCAGCTTTCCCCAAAGCGGCAGCTTTGGAGCCGTTCAGCGCTGCATTGGGCGGCGGATCTGCACGCGCTGCCTCACCTCGAGCAGCAGTAACGCACCGTGCGTCAGGAGCTTCGCATGCCGGCGTGGTTGGGTTTGGTGTGGGCTCGGCGTGCGCTAACGAGCGCGCTGGCACTGTGGCTGTCTACCGCCGGACTGGCGCAGGCGCACATCGTACGTCTCGTGGTCAAACAACGTATGGTGGCTTTCCACGGGGCTTCGTTCGGCGCCGTCGGCCGCTACGAGTTGCTGGTCGGCACCGCGTATGGACAGCTCGATCCACGCGACCCGCACGACCGGTCGATTCAGGACCTGGACCTCGCCCCACGCGATGCGCAAGGCCGGGTCGAATATTCCATGGACGTCGTGATCCTGAAGCCCGTTGATGCCTCCCATGGCAATCATGCGCTGCTGTATGAGGTGCCCAATCGCGGCCACTTCGGACTGCAGCGGATATTCAACATGCATGCGAGCGGGCGTAATCCGGTTGCTGACGCCGGCGACGGCTATTTAGAGCGGCTCGGCTTTACGCTGGTGTGGGGCGGGTGGCAGGCGGACCTGCCGGCAGGCCCAGGAGTACTGCGTATCTCGGTGCCGGTGGCACATAAGGACGACGGAGGCGTCATCACTGGGCGCGTGCTCGCGGACTACGAATTCGCGCGGCCCACGCCCAGCGCGCCGATTGGCTGGAGCTTCGTGGGACCCGAACAGGGGCCGGCCGCGGTCAGCACCGGCAATGCCGGAGCGGTGCTGACCGAGCAGGTACGGGCCGCCGATGTCCCCACGGTCATTGGCAATGCCGACTGGGCGTTCGCGGATTGCTCGGCGACAGCGTTTCCGGGCACCCCGAGCACCACGCACGTGTGTCTCAAGCATGGCTTCGATACCGACCACATCTACCGCCTGATCTATACGGCCGCCAACCCGCGCGTCAGCGGCATCGGGTTTGCGGCAACACGCGATCTGGTGAGCTTCCTGCGCCACGACAGGCCTGATGCAGCCGGCACGCCCAATCCGCTCGTGGGCGGCAACGCGACCGTACTTGGGTTCGGCCTATCGCAGGACGGGCGGTTCCTGCGCGATTTCCTCTATCAGGGCTTCAATCGCGACGAGCAGGATCGCAGGGTGTTCGACGGACTGGACGTGCATATTGCCGCCGCGCGCATGCCGCTCAATCAACGCTTCACGCAACCTGGCTACAACGCAATCGAGCACGAGACGCGCTTGTCTGCCACGCAGGACATGCCCCTGTCCTGGGCGGTGATCCGCGATCCGGTGACCGGACGCACCGATGGCATCCTGCGCGCCTGCCAGCAGACGCACAGCTGTCCGGTGATCTTCCAGACGATGAGCTCACTCGAGTGGTGGCAGGAGCGCATGTCGCTCGATACCACCGACGGGGCCGATCACGACGTGGCGCTGCCCGAGAATCTGCGCGTGTTCCACATGGCCGGCACGCAACACGAGCCGGCGCGCGAGGGCGCGCCGCCCGGTGTGTGCCAGCAGCGTCCCAATCCCAACCCCTATCGGCCGGCGATGCGCGCGCTGCTACCGCGACTGCTCGGCTGGGCGGCGCACGGTGAGCGCCCGCCGGAGAGCCGCTATCCGCGCGTCGCCGATGGTACCCTGGTGGCGCCCGACCAGGCGTCTACCGGCTTTCCGCACATTCCGGGTGTGGCCTACCCGCAGGTACTGATGCGGCTGCCGAACTTCGATCGTGGTGCAGGCTTCGACTCCGCGCGCGAGTCGGGAGTCATCAGTACGCTGCCGCCGCGGCCTGAGCACAGTACGCGCCATTACGAGGTGCTGGTGCCGAAGGTCAACAGCGATGGCAACGAGATCGACGGCATTCAATCCGTGACGCTACAGGCGCCGCTGGGCACCTACACGGGATGGAATCTGCGCCGCGCCGGATTCTCCGAAGGGGAGCTGTGTTTCCTCAGCGGCAGCTTCATTCCGTTTGCGCGCACGCGCGAGGCGCGGCTGCGCTCGGGCGACCCGCGGCCCTCGCTCCAGGAGCGCTACCATGATCATGCCGGCTATGTCGCCGCCGTGCGCGCAGCGGCTGCGCGGCTGCAGGGGCAGGGATTCCTTTTGCCGCAGGACGCCCAAGCCGCGATCGCCGCGGCCGAGGCGAGCACGGTGCTGAGATAAGTGCCTGCCGGTCTAACTCGATCGCGGTAACGCGGAGCCAACTGGAGCAAACACTTATCCGATCTCGCAGCAGTACTTGCCCGTTGATATCTGCAGGCGAGGGGGCATAGACCCAATATCGAAACGCCGTATCCTTCCGACCCGAGCACCCATACGCCGCGGTCGTCATTCACTGCCATAGTTGTTACCGCCATAGTTGTTCAAGGGCATTCCAGCGATTGGGAAATTAAAAAATCGGTACCATACGAAGGATAGAGGAAATTCCTATAGGTCCTTGGAGGTCAAAGCCTTATCCGCTCCTGCGGACACACCTCGGTCACAGCGGTTTCAAATTCCCGGTCCCCAGCGGACGGCGCAGACCGAGCGTCTGGAGGATAGGGAACAAAATGACGATCGTATGGCACCCGCTGATTGATCCCTGAGCGGTGGGCCGGCTCGAAAGGGGGCCCTCCCTATTTGTCGACGCAACGAAATTCCGGTAACCGTAGATTCAACGGTCTCGCCACCGCGCTTACCGCGCTGGCCACGGACCGGAAAGGCGCCAACGCGGTTCTGCGGGTGATGGCCGAAGGCTCCTATGCCACCGGTGCGCTCACGGCCGACCACGTGATCGTGGTGCTGAACGACTGAATCTCACCGCGGCGGCGTGCCTGCCCGAAGGCGCTTTCGCGCAGCTGACTTATGTAGCCGGGTATGTCAGGCCAAACTTTAAACACTTTCCCCTATCGGTATATCCGTCATCGGCAAGCGGGGGCATCCCATTTCCCCACACGGTACTGATTGCCTTCCGAACATTGTCGGGAAGTGATGTCCATTCTGGATCGGCGCTGGCGGCATTTTTTCTTACCGTCTTCATGCACAATTCCCTTCGTCAGTCGCTTCGCCGCCTTACCGCCCCGGTGCCTCATCGAACCACGGATTGAACACTTCGACCCGTGCCATCTCATATTCCTGCGTATCGCGGGACACCACTGTCAGCCCATGATGCTGCGCCGACGCGGCGATGATCAGATCGGGCTGTGAGTAGGTATGCCCCGCCTTGCGGCCCTGCTCGACCAGCAGGCGCCATTTGAACATGACATCCTCCGAGATCGGCAGCACGCGCTGCTCGAACATCGGCCGGACCTTGTGCGCGAGCCAGTCGTTCAGCTCGGATCGGCGCGCGGCCTCAGCCAGCAATTCGATGCCGAAGCGTATCTCGGCAAGCGTAACCACGCTGATGTAGAGCGCTTCGAGCGGCTGCGAACGGACGAACGCGACGACCTTGGGTTCCGACTTCGGTCGGCGAAGCTCAGAGATGACGTTGGTGTCGAGCAGCCATCCCGTCACAGCGATACGTCGCGGACGGGCAGGGACGTGCGCGCGGGCTCGATATTAACGTCGCGATGGGGCGATGACTGGATGGCGTCGATCAGGGCCTGTCCGGTGTGGGTTCCTTTCAGTCGGCGAAATTCTTCGGCGGCAATAACGACGACTTCGTCGCGGCCATGCACAGTGACGTGCTGCGGCCCTTCGCTGCGGACCTTGCGCACGAGCTCGCTGAAACGCGCCTTCGCGTCCTGTAAGAGCCAATGCCCGGAAGGGCGTTTCGGCCGGGAGATTCTGGCGGGTTTCGAGGGCGGCGCCCTGGATTTTATCGATCTAGTCATTCTGACTAGATTACTCCATAAGCGGTGAGTCCTCAAGGGAAAGTGGTGCCAGAAGGCTCATCAGGGGCCGCGTAACCCGTTGAATCAATACCTTCATTCGAGGAGGGGAAAAGCTGTCCGCCTGGCCGAATCGGCGTCTTCGGCATACCTAAGGGGCTTCGCCCCTCGCGCGGGCAAGGCGTCACTCTCCGGGTTTTTGGCTCCCGCTGCGCGGTTCCCAAAAAAGCTGCTGCGCAGCTTCCCAATCCTTATAGTGAACTGAATTGAATGAAGACGAAATTGGAGGGGATCGGAGAATGGCAAAGACCGGACGTCAG
This sequence comes from Gammaproteobacteria bacterium, assembly GCA_050739575.1. Lineage (GTDB taxonomy): Bacteria > Pseudomonadota > Gammaproteobacteria > JAKDMP01 > JAKDMP01 > JBOIBN01. Next base: position 6,785 of record JBOIBN010000063.1, on the reverse strand, counting down.
CTATCGCAGGCAGAAATTGTCGACGCTATTCATGCCTCCCACGTAAAGATAAAAGACTGGACGCATGTTCATTCAATGTTCGAGGGGATGAGGGATAGCGGCTGGATATTTCGCGGTGTCACATCTCCAAATCATTACCCTCTTCCCAGCATCGGCAGAGCAAATTACTACGGGCCCTACAAGCGGGCTCAAGAAGAGAGGCTTTTGACGAATTTAAACTGCGTGCCGTCGCGCTCGTGAACGATTCCAAATGGACGGACTGGGATTGGCTGGCCTATGCGCAGCACCTAGGCGTACCGACGCGACTGCTCGACTGGACCGCGAGTCCTTTGGTGGCCGCCTTCTTCGCACTTGAGCCTGACAATGGCGAAGATCGGGTCATCTACGGCGCTAAGTACTCTCGGTTTATCCACGAGGTAGAGCGTCATTCAGTGGGGCCTTTTGAAAATGGAGTGGAGGGCCGATTCACGGCTCCGCTTGCTTTTGATCGAATACGTGCCCAGCGAGGCCTGTTCACGATCCACCCGGAACCAACCAAGGTCTTCTGGCCGAAGGGCACGCGCAGCCTCCTCATCGACAAGTCCATGGTGGTGGACTTTCGAAAGCGTCTATTTAAGTACGGGTTCGATCACTGGCATATCTATCCAGACGTGTACGGTCTTGGACGGCAACTACAGTGGCAACTCAAGTACAAGGTAGGCCTTGGCGATATCTTCATGACTGATCGCAGGAGATAACAAGCGTTTTCCCGTAAAGACTTGGGGAGTGTGAAATCATTCGCAACTGAGTTAACGGCATGACGAAGAAACTACCGACATCCGACTTTCGCGCCGTTCGACACATGCTGGAGCCTGAAGACTTTGCGATCAGCGAGGGAGAGGATACCGAGCCGACCGACCTGATCGATGAAGAGACGTGGGCCGGCATGATGCACTTGCCGGAAGACGTCTCCGTTCGGACTTCCGATCACAACGGTGCGCGACTCAAATTGCTATACAGGCTTTGGGGAGATTGGGCCGTGGCAACCGGCGATCCCGACAAGCCGGACGAACTGTTTAACTGCATGTTGGACGCCGCCGATGCCTTCCAATGCGCCAACTTTCTATTCCTGCATGGTTACTACCGCGCGGCGATGGCGGAACTTCGCGTCGCGCTCGAACTGGTGATAGTCGGGGCCTGTGGCAATCTCAGGCCTGACGATCCCGATTACGTTCACTGGAAGAAAGGCGGCTCCGAGTTTGGCTTCACGCGATTTCGGAAGCGTATGCATGGAATGCTTCGCAATCTCGAAGGCAAATGGCTCCTAGCCGATGAAGAGTGTCCGGCGGAGACGTTCCAGAAATTATGCAATTTTACTCACTCGCGGCCGGATTCGAGCGATGGGGCGCTGTGGGAAAGTAACGGCCCGATATACAAGCATGAAGCAGCGATGCTTACGTTCTTTACGACGTTGGCGGTCTACGCGATTTGCTACCTCCTAGTTCGGATCGCCCGGCCGGAATTCGCAATTCCTCCCGACAGCCGGATTCTTTTCGAGGAGGATTGGATGCCGAATCGCGCCGGCCTTATTAAGTCACTCGAAGAGCTCTACAAGGAGCGTGCAGTCGTAGCGCCAGAGTAATGGGACTGTAATCGCCAATTCGATCAGGATGATCCACGACCGAATCGCCGCCGCGAAGAGCCGCATCTCCGACGAGCATCAATCCGGACTTGAGTAGCAGAGCTGTCGCCGAAACGTAGCGGCCGGTTCTGATATAGGTGGTAGGGGAACGATCCCGTGAATTCAACCCGGGGGCGGCTGATCGTCATCTGTTGGCTATGGTCCTTCCAAGCAAGTCCGCTCCGACTTCTTGTCCAAGAGCTCTGGCTACGCGTGGCCCAGGGGGATTGGGACGCGAACTAATCCTGATTATTGGCCGCTTCGTTACCTGAATCTCGGCAGGGGTTACCGGAATCTCGTTGGATCGACAATTCGTCGTCTTTACGACCGGCGCGGACACACTCATTTGTCATAATATACATTATGCGAAGTACGAAGGCGATTATATACTTGACAAACCCAAGCCCTAGCGGGACAATGGCGGCCACTAGAGGACTCCGCCATGACCACCGCGCTGACCAGCCCACAGTTCACTGACGAAAACAAAGCCCGCGAGCGCCTAGAGGCAATCCGCTGGCCTAACGGCCCGGTCTGCCCGCACTGCGACTCCAAGGACGGCGCATACCGCCTCGTGGGCCAGAAGCATCGTCCGGGCCTACTCAAGTGCAAAGATTGCCGCAAGCAGTTCTCCGTGACCGTGGGCACCGTTTTCGAGCGCTCCAAGATCCCGCTGACCAAGTGGCTGCTGGCGACGCATCTGCTGTGCTCAAGCAAGAAAGGCATCAGCTCGCACCAGATCGCCCGCACGCTGGGCGTGACCTACAAGACGGCGTGGTTCATGACTCACCGCATCCGTGAGGCCATGAAACCAGCGGCCGATGCCGGCCCGCTTGCCGGTCCCGGTAAGACGGTCGAGGCCGACGAAACGTATCTGGCCAAGTCGCCCAAGACTCGCAGCGATGCGCCGCTGAATGCGAAGCCAGCGACGCAGGTGTTTAGCTTGGTAGAGCGAGGCGGTCCCATCCGCTCGATGTATCTCGATGACCGTAATGTCCGAGACGCATTGGCGAAGCACCTGGACGAGCGTAGCCGCCTTGTGACCGATGGCTCCAACATCTACAAATTTCAGGTGGCGAATCACGAGTTTGTGGATCACTCCAAGCACGAATGGAAGCGCGGCGACGTGCATACGCAAACGCTAGAAGGCTTCTTCTCGATCTTCAAGCGCGGCTTGGTCGGTACGTATCAGCACATGGACAACAAGCACTTGAATCGCTATCTAGCCGAATTTGATTTCCGCCAGAACAATCGCGCGAAGCTCGGTATCAATGACACCGACCGCACGGCAATCGCGCTGAAGGGCATCGAAGGCAAGCGACTCACGTACCGCAGATCTGACGAAGCATAAACAGGTCGAAGCTGAGCGACTTGCGGAAGCCGTAAAAGGCGCCATCCGCGAAATTGTCTATTTGCGCTGGATCAACGGAAAAGACTGAGCATGGAACCCAAAGGGATAACGCAAGAAGAGTCTTTCATCTGGATAGGCAAGATCATGCTCGCGGCAAATATGGCCGATTTCGCGCTGTATATAGCGTTCACGCTACTGAGCGGAACAACCCCGCCGATAACAAGGGCGATCTACTATTCCTTGGATGCCATTTCAGCCAAGGAGAAGATCACCAGAAAAGTTGCGCAAGCTCAAAAACTCAGTGAAGACAAGCAAGCTTGCATCGAGGACATCATCTGCGAAACAAGGAAAGCGAACAATCAGCGCAACGAGTTCGCGCATGCGATTATCGCTAACGACACAGAAACCGGCGCTCTCCGAAGAACCAGATTTAAGCTGGCCGACTGGGAGGCAGGCACAGAGTTCCTGACTCGCGAATATCTATCGGAAAAACTGACCCTAGCGCAGACGGCTTCAAACAAAGCGATGGACCATCTAATTCGTCTAATTGGGCTCCTGCAAGGACAGCCTCTATCAACGAATGCAGCTCCCGCTGATGCAGCGGCGTCCCAAGAGGAAGCCCGTCGTCATAATGATCTGGCGCAATCTCTCGTAGAACCCTATCGATACCCTGCAGGCCCACCTCAGAAATAACGACGTGGCTGCCATCGGGTAGCGCATATGTAATGGCAGTCTTTGAGTCTGGCGCAGCCACGGCCTAAAATCCCGCCATGACGCAAGAAAAGCCCGAGCCGGAGCGGCCTAAGACGGATGACGTGCTGCGCAAGCTGCTGAGCACGCCACCGAAGCCGCACGCGGCGCCAAAGAAGAAAGCGAAGAAGCCTGCTAAATAAGCACGGCCGCCGTGCCCGAAAAGGGGCGCGAAATACTGGCTGTGGTGCATGGGTTTGTTACGTATATAATCGCCAGTACGAAGGCGACAGCGGCAGTTGGGATCAGAAGATTTAAAGGAAGCGATTGGGCTTCGACGCTCCATTGCGCGCTGAACGTTAAGCCCTGCTAGCGAGAGTCAGGATCAATATAGAAAACCGATTCCACGGATGTTCCGAGCTGTCGCGCTAGCTTCATCGCAAGCATGACGGACGGAATGAACACGTTATTTTCAACGGTGTTGATGGTTTTTCGAGAGACGCCGACGAGCTCCGCCAGATCCGCCTGGGTTAGATTCTTCGCTGCCCGCAGCTGTTTGAGGCGGTTTCCGAGCCGGCCGTCACCCATCCGCGGCAGCTCGATGATCAAGTCGCCTGTACACCAATGCCGGCACCAGGAGACAGAGCACTAAAACCACGGGCAGCACTAGGCCCACGTAATTCGGAGCGAACAGGTAGATCAGATATAGGATTGCCAGGGTGGCGACCGCGGTTATATAGCCGGCTTGCAACATGCGCGCCTTGAAGAACGTCAGTAGTTCATCGCGGCGATCAGGGATCAGCGCCTCACCGGGATGAATAACAATATTCAGCTCCATAGCCACGAATAGAAGAAACAGTGGTATCGCTGGTGCTAGCAGGTGCGACCGAGAAGTACCCGTGCCGAACCATCCAAGACTGACGAGAGCAAGCAGACAAAGAATAAACAGCCACCTTACGGCGAAGGACGGCCGCGCAATGCGCCCGCGCTTGATATCCTCTTTGACTAACTCGATTTCTTGATGCTGCTGGGCCCTGCGAAAACCCCACAGGTAGATCGTCTTTATTGCCGCCCATGCCGTTGCATAGATAACTACCTCCGGCCAGGTGGCGCGGTGAACTTCCTCGTACGCTTCCAGCGCCGGGAAAAGATGCGCGAAGGGCCTGAAATAGGCGACGAGGGCGCCACCCGCGATAAAGACCCAAAAGTCGGTCGTGAAACGGTTCTTCACGCGACGCTGGCCGCCATCCTGGTTATTGGCTGTCCGCATGTGTGCTCCAATAGATGGCGGCCATGTAACCCTAAGGTTACAAGCACCGAGTCAGAGAATCAAGCGTTCAGCCGCGGGGCCATTGGTGTGTCAAAGGACTCGGCACAGAAACAACCCAAGTTCGGACCCACGGCACCGCGTCAGCTTGAGGCCCCACTGATTGATGTTCGCTCTTACGGCAACCGAGCCCTTCTCCCGCCCTTGCGGGCGCGAGACTGCGTTTCGGTGAAGACGAGTGATAGACTCGAAGATGAAGAATCGAAGATCCGGGCGGACATTCCTACTTAGCCGCCCAGCGGACATCCGAACTTGGCTCAAGCAACAACGGCGACGTTACACTTCGCAAACCATAATGGTTATTCCGGTAGCGCAGCATGTTTCTCATGACCAGCAGCCTCACGTCCGATCTGGACTAAACCTACTCCTTACAGCATCAACCCCTAGGATCTGCTGTTTCACCTATTTTTCCCCTCGTCGGCGACTAGACGGACGCTAGGATGAAGTGACCGGTCGGGCGTCGCGCGTCAGATTTGCGCCAGGCCACCGTCGACGGCGACCTCGCTGGCGGTCATGAAGCTGCTGTCCGGCGACGCGAGAAAGACGGCTACCGCTCCGATCTCCGCCGGATCGGCCATGCGCTGGAGCGGAGTCATCGAGGCGAAGACCTTCTGGCCCTCCTCGCCCAGCGCTTCCTTCGCGAGTTCGGTCGCCGTCGCCCCGGGCGACAGCACGTTTACCCGGATGCCGGTGCCCTTCAGGTCCTCCGCCCAGCTCCGCGCGAGATTGCGCACGGCCGCCTTGCTCGCGCTGTAGGCGCTCATCGCCGGCGCACCCGTTGTGCCCGCGCTCGATCCGGTCAGGATGATCGAACCGCCTTTGCCCATCAGCGGCAGCGCCTTCTGGACCGTGAAGATCGTACCCTTCACATTGGTGTCGAAGGCTTCATCAATGTGCTCCGCGGTGATCTTGCCGAGCGGAAGCGGGCTTCCCGCCCCGGCATTGGCAAAGACGATATCGAGGGTTCCGCGCTCGGCCTTCACCGCCGCGTAGAGTCGGTCGAGGTCGGCCAGATCGGAGACCGAGCCCTTCACCGCGCGGGCATTGCTGCGCCGCTCGGCAAGAAGAGTCCGGTGCTGCTCGGCAAGGTGAGCCCGGCCGGGTTACGGGATTACGCGCGTAGTTGCGCGCAGAGGTGTTCGTTGGCAGGACGCGGACGCTGACGATGCGGTACCTCCGAGGGTACCTCGTCGCTCTGGATGAACAGGGGCGGTGGGAAGGCCGCGGCGCTCAACCGGTCTGTGGCCGGACGCAAGGCCCGTCGATCGTGATGGTATGACAGCGCTCGCGTAGGCGACTGAGGAGCGCCTTGGTGAGGGCGGGATTTCCCAGGAAGTCTTGCCAAGCGGGGTATGGCAGATTGGTCGTAATGAGGGTCGGCTTACGCCGATGCCGCTCCTCCATGAGCTTGAAGAAGATGTTGGTCTGCTCGGTCTTCAGGTTGGCGTATCCGAGCTCATCGATCGCCAGGACGTCCACGTTGGCCAGCGAGCGCAGCAGGCGGCGCGTGGAGCGATCGGCCAGGGAGGCGTACATTTCATCGAACAGGTCCTGGGCCTCGATGAACAGGGCCCGATAGCCATTTTGCACGGCTTTGCGGGCAAGGGAGACCATCAGTCCGGTCTTACCGACGCCGGTTTCCCCGATCAGAACAATATTCTCCGCTTTGGGGATAAAGTCCAACTGCGCGAGCGTGCGGATCTGGCGTTCCTTGACGCCCTTTTGCTCTTTGAAGGGGAAGGACTCCAGCGTCCAGTTCT
>JBOIBN010000062.1:0-13216 GCA_050739575.1 Gammaproteobacteria bacterium | reverse complement strand
GGCCTCGAGGCCCTCGGCGACCGGCTGATGTTCCGGTTGGCTTACCGTAACTTCGGCGACCACCAGGCGATGGTGGTAAACCACACGGTGGGTACGGGCAATCCGCCTTCCTCTCCTCCAGCGGGCATCCGCTGGTACGAGGTGGACGCGCCGGCGGGGGCGACTGCCTCGAGCGGCTTCACGATTGCCCAGCAGGGCACCTACCTGCCCAACGACGGCAACAGCCGCTGGATGGCCTCGATTGCGATGGATCATGTCGGCAACATTGCCCTCGGTTACAGCATCTCTAGCACGAGCATGTATCCTTCGGCCGCCTTTACTGGCCAGAATGTAGGCGGTCCTTCCGGAGTGATGGACGCGGGCGAGACGGTGTTCCTGACGGGCAGCGGCGTGCAGGAGGGCAACGACGATCGCTGGGGCGACTACTCGGCCATGATGCCCGACCCGACGGATGATTGCACGTTCTGGACCTCTCAGGAGTACATCTCCCAGACCGGCGGCCAATGGTCCACTGCTCTCGGTTCGTTCAAGTTCGACAATTGCAGCATCGGGCCGACGGGCATCGTCGAAGGCACGGTGACGGACGCGAGCAGCGGCGATCCGATTTCGGGCGCGACGGTGACCTTTACGCCCGGTGGCAGTGTGGCCACGACGAATGGTTCGGGTCAATACTCGATCACGCTCGCGCCGGGCGACTACACGGCGACGGCCTCGGCGTTGGGCTACGAGCCGCAGTCGGCCTCGGTGACGGTGAGCAACGGGGGCACGACGGAGCAGGACTTTGCGCTGCAGTCAGCTTCCGGGGCGACGCTGAGCGGGATTGTCTACGACACGGGCCATCACTATCCGCTGTTTGCGGAGGTGGTGATCGATGCGGGCAGCCAGCAGGTAGCCGATGTGTTGACGGGAGCCAACGGCAAGTACAGTGTGAGTCTGCCGACGGGCACGACCTACACGATGACGGCGACGCCGTATCTGAGCGGCTATACGCCGGGGACGGCGACGGTGACCTTGAGCGGCGATACGCAGCAGCAGTTTGGGCTCTCGCCCGATGCTTCGTGCTCGGCGCCGGGCTACAGCAGTGCGAATGGCAGCTGCGAGGCGATTCCCGGAGGTCTGGTGATGGGCAAGGCGTTTGACGCCAACACCAAGCAGGTGCTCTCAGGGGTGACGGTCACCGACGAGAGCGGCAACACGACGACGACCGGGCCGGTGAACGGCCAGGTTGGGTTTGTGATGTTTGAGCCGACGGGTAGCCACACGCTGACCTTCGCCAGTTCGCAGTATCAGGATGCGACGAAGGATGTGAGCGTGAGCAACGGTGCGGTGGTGCCGGTGTGGGTAGGGCTGAATGCGGGCCAGTTGGGGGTACGCCCGACCTCGCAGACGCTGAATGTGCCGGTGGGCACGCAGCAGAGCTTCGCGCTGCAGATTGGCAACACGGGACTGGCGCCGGTGGACTGGACGCTCACGAGCATCAACTCCCCGCCGTCCCGCCCGCAGCGCAAGGGCAAGGGCGTGAACGTGCCGCTGCACAAGATCCAGGGCCACTTCAGTCCGGCGAGTCTGATGACGCTGGCCAAGGAAGGACGTGCGGCGAACGCGGTGCGCCCGAGCGGCCCGGTATTGTCGCCGGCGCAGGGGTCTTCGGCGTGGGCGGCGGTAGCCGACTACCCGATCCCGGTGCTGGACAATTGTGCGGCGGCCGCTCCGAGCGGGACGGTGTACTCGGTCGGGGGCGACAGTGACGTCGCGGTGACGGCCGCGGGCTACGCCTACGATCCGAGCTCCAACAGCTGGAGCTCGATTGCGAGCCTGCCGGAAGGGCTGGAGAAGCCGGCCTGTGCGTTCATTGGCGGCAAGCTCTATGTGACCGCGGGGTGGGACTCCTCGGGCAACAACAACTCGACGCTTTACATCTATGACCCCTCCTCCGACAGTTGGAGCACGGGGGCGAGCATGACCGTGTCGGTCGGCGGAGCGCCGGGCGATGCGGTGGTGAATGGCGATTTCTATGTGATTGGCGGCTGTGGCAACAGCTCGAGCTGCCCCGGCACGACGGGGGTGGAAGTGTATGACTCCTCGAGCAACAGCTGGAGCACGGCGGCGGACTACCCCGAGGGCATCTCCTGGACCGGCTGCGGAGGGACCCAAGGCGAAGTCTACTGCGGTGGCGGTGTCAACGCGGCGGGGACCGGCGACACGACCGACGCCTATGCGTATGATCCGAGCTCTAATAGCTGGACGCAGATTGCCTCGCTGGCCTACGACAATTGGGGGATGGCGGCGATCGCCACCGCCGACGGGCACTTGCTGTTCTCGTTGGGGGTGACCGAAGGCTTCGACCTGCTCACCAATCAGGGCCAGAGCTACGATGTGGCGGGCAACAGCTGGAGCATGCTGCCGAACAACCTCGTGACGACCTACCGGGCGGCGGGCGCCTGCGGCTTCTACACGATTGGCGGCATGGATTCGGGCGGTACCTTTACCGGCATCCAGAATGTTCAGGTGCTGTCGGGCTACAACGTGTGTGGCGTGAGTCCCAGCGTGCCGTGGCTGTCGTTCAACCCGGCCATGGGGACGTTGGCGGGCCACAGCCACACTACGAGCATGGTGACGGTTGACGGGACCGGGCAGACCTCCGGCACCAGCGATACGGTGCAGATTGTCCTGGGCGGCAATACGCCCTATGGCTCGATCACCATCCCGCTCACCGTGAACTGGACCCCGGCGCCGTAAGCGCGGCTCCACACCAAGACAACATTCGACCCGGCAACGGGTGACTCAGGGGGCGGCGCAAGCCGCCCCCTCTTTTTGTGCTCCGTCCTGCATCAAATCCCGCAGGCCGGTACAAGGCCGCAAGACTGTTGCCGGCATTGGTAATTCGCCTGCAGCCCCTGCATCAAATGCGGGATTGTGTGGATCTGCGGCGCTGAGAAAAAAAGATGAATGCCCCCTCCAACCCCCCTTCCCGCAAGCGGCAAGGAGAGAAATGAAGAAAGGAGCGGCCATCCGATCGAACCGCAGCGTCTTAACCACCTCATTTCAAAAGAGGCTCTTGTTTGCGCGGACGCGAAGGGAAACGCGAGTCGGGGTTTCCGTACGGGGCCAATTTGTCGGGCTTTGCACTGCAAGGCTTGAGTGCGAGCCGGCATATTTGCTATCGTGTCACCCCGGCCGTAGCGCAGGGGACCGGACCGTCGTGACACGCTTCGTTTTCGTGACCGGCGGGGTAGTGTCCTCGCTGGGCAAGGGCATCGCTGCGGCGTCCCTCGGCGCGCTGCTCGAAGCGCGCGGACTCAAACCCTCCCTCGTCAAACTCGATCCCTACATCAACGTCGATCCGGGCACCATGAGCCCGTTTCAGCACGGCGAGGTATTCGTGACCGAGGACGGGGCGGAAACCGATCTCGATCTCGGGCATTACGAACGCTACGTCCGGACGCGCACCAGCCGCAACAATAACTTCACCGCGGGGCAGATTTACGAATCGGTGATCCGCAAGGAGCGCCGCGGCGAGTATCTCGGCGGCACCGTGCAGATCATTCCGCACATCACCGACGAGATCAAGCGCAAGATACAGTTGGGTGCCGACGGGGCCGACGTGTGCTTGGTGGAAGTCGGCGGCACCGTCGGCGACATCGAATCGCTGCCGTTCCTCGAAGCGATCCGGCAGATGGCCGTCGAGCTGGGCCACGAGAATGCCCTCTTCATGCACCTGACGCTGGTGCCCTACATTCCGGCGGCGGGCGAGATCAAGACCAAGCCGACGCAGCACTCGGTGAAGGAGCTGCGCTCGATCGGCATCCAGCCCGATGTCCTCGTGTGCCGCGCGCAGCAGAGCCTGCCGCGCGAGGCGAGGCGCAAGATCGCACTTTTTACCAATGTTGAGGAGCGTGCCGTCGTCTCCGGTGTGGACGCGGTCGACATCTACGAGATCCCGCTTCTGCTGCATGAGGAGGGGCTGGACGAGATCGTGGTGCGGCGTCTGCATCTGGAGGTGCCGCCGGCCGATCTTTCCGAATGGCGGCGGGTGGTGGAGGCGCGGCGCAAGCCGCAACAGGACGTGGACATCGCGATGGTCGGCAAGTACGTGGACCTGACCGATGCGTACATGTCGCTTAACCAAGCACTCGCGCACGGCGGACTCGCAACCCATACGCGCGTGAACATTCACTACGTGGATTCGGAAACGCTGGAGCACCGCGGGACGGGAGCACTCGCGAAGATGGACGCGATACTCGTGCCCGGCGGCTTTGGCGATCGCGGAATCGAGGGCAAAATACGAGCTGCCGAATATGCACGCAACCACGCGATTCCCTATCTCGGCATCTGTCTCGGCATGCAGGTTGCCGTCGTCGAGTTTGCCCGTCACGCGGCGGGACTCACCGGCGCCCATTCCACCGAGTTTGCAGCGGACACGGCGCATCCGGTGATCGCGCTTATTCACGAATGGCAGGATCGCAGCGGCCGCACCGAGCAACGCGATGCGGAAAGCGATCTCGGCGGCACGATGCGGCTCGGGGCGCAGGCGAGCCATCTCGCGGCCGGCAGCCTTGCACACTACATCTATGGGCGCGACACGATTCACGAACGTCACCGCCATCGCTACGAATTCAACGAGGGCTATGCCGAACGGCTCGAGAAAGTCGGACTCGTAATCTCAGGACGCTCCGACGACGGACTGGTGGAGGTGATCGAGCTTCGCGATCATCCGTGGTTCATCGGTTGCCAGTTCCATCCCGAGTTCACGTCCACACCGCGCGACGGTCATCCCTTGTTCGAAGCATTCATCGAAGCGGCACGTGCGGCGCGCGCGCGTTCCGTGCGCTCGCGCGAGGCGGCGCGCGCGTGAAGCTCTGCGGCTTCGAAGCCGGCAACGAACACCCGTTCTTTTTGATTGCCGGTCCTTGCGTGATCGAGAGCGAGGCGCTGGTATTAGAGGTTGCGGAGTCTCTAAAGAAAACCACGGAAGCGCTTGATATTAAATTGATATTCAAGGCATCTTTCGACAAGGCGAATCGATCCTCCATCAAGAGTTTTCGCGGTCCCGGTCTGGAGGAGGGGCTGAAGATACTTGATCGCGTACGCACGAAGTTCGGACTGCCGATTTTGACCGATGTCCATGAGGACACGCCGATCGAGGAGGTGGCGGCCGTTGTTGACGTGTTGCAGACGCCGGCATTCCTGTGTCGCCAGACGAACTTCATCCTGCGCGTTGCGGCGGCGGGCAAGCCGGTCAACATCAAGAAGGGACAGTTTCTTTCGCCGTGGGAGATGGGTAACGTCGTCGCCAAGGCGAAGAGCACCGGCAACGAGTCCATCATGGTCTGCGAGCGCGGCTTCAGCTTCGGTTACGGGGATCTCATCGCAGACATGCGCGGGCTTGCCGTGATGCGCACGACGGGTTGCCCGGTGATATTCGATGCAACGCACAGCGTGCAGCAGCCGGGTGCACTCGCGGATCGTTCCGGCGGCCAGCGCGAGTTTATTCCCCCGCTTGCCCGCGCCGCAATAGGTGTCGGCGTTGCGGGACTGTTCATGGAAACGCATCCGCGGCCCGAAGAGGCACTATCCGACGGCCCGAACGCCTGGCCGCTCGGACGCATGGCGGAGCTGCTGCGCGTGCTCAAGGCGCTCGACGCCGCGGCGAAGTCGGCACCTTATGCCGAAGCGGAGTGGTTTCCCGCGGGAGGAGGCTGATGCGCTGGCTGGTTCTTGTCGCCTTGCTCATTTGTTTTGTGCTCTTGCAACGCGGGCTCTGGTCGACGGAGAGCAGCGTCGGACACGGTTCGCAACTCGCCGCGCAGGTTGCCCGCATGAAGAAAGAAAATACAAAACTCGAAACGGACAATGCCAAGCGTTGGGCGGAGGTGAAGGATCTCAAGCGCGGCGGTCCGGCGATCGAGGAGCATGCGCGCATGGATCTCGGCTGGGTCAAGCGCAATGAAACCTTTTACCAGATCGTGCATGCTCCTTCGCCCGCCAGCGCGCTGCCCAACGTAACCGCGCCCGTACCCGCCACCGCCCCGCACGGTGGCTGAGCGTACGGCAACCGGCGGAGCGGGTTAGCGGTGGCGGCGGTCTGGGCGATCATCCCCGCGGCCGGCGCGGGCGAACGCTTCGGCGGCGCCTGCGCCAAGCAATACTTCAAGCTCGACGGCCGGCCGATGATTGCCCACGCATTGTCGCTGTTTCTCGAAGCCCGATGCATTGACGGCGTGGCGGTGGCACTCGTGCCTGACGACAGCGAATGGTCCGCGCTAGTGCCGGAGAAATGCTCCAAACCCCTGGTCACCGTGACGGGCGGTGCGACGCGTGCCGATTCGGTGCTCGCGGCGCTTGCCGCCATTGCGGGGCGCGTCGCAGCGGATGATTGGGTTGTGGTGCATGATGCGGCGCGACCTTGTCTCGATCCGATCGAACTTGAGCGGCTGATAAGCGTGCTTGCTGACGATCCGGTCGGCGGCATTCTTGCCGCGCCCGTGGACGATACGCTCAAGCAGGTCGATGAGGCGGGACGCATCGCGCGTACCGTTGATCGGGCGGGACTGTGGCGCGCGCTGACTCCGCAAATGTTCCGCTACGGATTGCTTCGTGACGCGCTCGCCAAAACGCTTGCGGACGGCGCAGCCGTGACCGACGAGGCGATGGCGATGGAACGGGCCGGACATTCGCCGCGACTGGTCGCGGGAAGCGCCGACAACATCAAGGTGACGCGGATGCAGGACGTGGCGATGGCCGAGGCGATACTTACGGCGCGTGCGGCGTTGCCGCGGTGATAGAATTACCCGCATGCGAGTCGAGAAAAAATCCGAACAGACTGACCGTTCGAAAACGAAAGCGGACGATATCCCGACGAATGCGGCCGAACCCGAACGCGAGCGTGAAATCGGCGGTCCGCACGGACCCGAGCCCACGCGCTACGGTGACTGGGAACGCAAGGGGCGCTGCATTGATTTCTGATTACACGGCTGTTGAAAAACCATCGCGATCGACCTGTATGTGTGGGAGCGGTGGTCCCCGCCGCGATTCTTTATCGTGCGGTTGGCATCGCGGCGGTGACCGCCGCTCCTACCGGCGTTGGAGACAGCATGATGGTTGATACCCGGCCGATCTCGCCGCATCTCGGTATTTATCGTTGGCGGATCACGATGACGCTCTCGATCCTGCACCGGGCATCCGGAATCGTGCTGTATTCAGGTGCGTTGGGTTTAGTGTACTGGCTGGTCGCACTCTCGCTCGGCCCGCACGCCTTCGCGATGGCGGGCTGGTTCTTTCATTTGTGGATCGGGCAGGCCTTCTTGTGTCTGTGGAGCCTCGCCTTTTTCTATCATTTGTTGAACGGCGTGCGGCATCTCTTCTGGGACAGCGGGCACGGATTCGACGAATGGATACACCGCGAGCGGGGTGCGCTCGCGTATCGCGTGAGCGGCTGGCTGGTCGTGGTCAGTTCCCTCGTTCTGACTGCGGCGGCCTGGCTCTTCGGTTGGCTGCTCGCGGGTGGTACGTTATGAATTTCCGCAGTCCGCTTGCCGAAGCGCGCGGGCTCGGATCGGCCCGGAACGGCACTGCTCACTGGATCGCTCAGCGGCTGACGGCAATTGCGATGATCCCGCTCGGTCTTGCGGCGGCGGTGCTTTTCTTCTGGGTCATGCGCACCGGGTACTATCAGGTCTTCGCCTGGCTGCACCGGCCGTGGATTCTGCTTTTCGTGGTGTTGCTGGTCGCGATGGCGTTCTGGCACGGTTACCTCGGGCTCAGGGTCGTGATCGAGGATTACCTGTCTCCCGGCCCCGCCTTCGTGCTGATTACCGTGGTGAAGTTTTTGAGCATCGCGCTCGCGCTGCTCGGCATCATCGCCGCGGGCATGGTCGGCTTCGGGAGTTTTTAGCATGACCGTCGGCGACTATGAAATCATCGACCACCGCTATGACGTTGTGGTGGTGGGCGCCGGCGGCGCCGGATTGCGCGCGACACTCGGGCTTGCCGAGGCCGGGTTGAAGACCGCCTGCGTGACGAAGGTTTTCCCGACTCGCAGCCACACCGTCGCGGCCCAGGGCGGCATCGCCGCCGCGCTCGGCAACATGGGCGAGGATCACTGGTCCTGGCACATGTACGACACGGTCAAGGGCGGCGACTGGCTGGGCGATCAGGACGCGATCGAATATCTTTGCCGCGAGGCGCCGGCGGCGGTAGTGGAACTCGAACACTACGGGATGCCGTTCTCGCGCACCGAGGCGGGCAAGATTTACCAGCGGCCCTTCGGCGGCATGACGACGCGCTTCGGCGAGGGCACTGCGCACCGTACCTGCGCGGCCGCCGATCGCACCGGACACGCGATGCTGCATACGCTTTACCAGCAGTCGCTCAAGCACAAGGCCGAGTTTTTCATCGAATGCTTCGCGCTTGATCTTTTGATGCAGGACGGCGTCTGCCGCGGGCTTCTGGCTTGGGATCTGATGAGCGGTAAATTGCACCGTTTTGCGGCGCAGCAGGTGATACTCGCGACCGGCGGTTACGGCCGCATCTTTTTCTCCTGCACCTCGGCGCACACCTGCACCGGCGACGGCGGCGGCCTGGTGCTGCGCGCCGGGCTGCCCTTGCAGGACATGGAATTCGTGCAGTTTCACCCGACCGGCATCTATAGCGCGGGCTGCCTGATTACCGAAGGCTCTCGCGGGGAGGGCGGTTACCTCACCAACAGCGAGGGCGAGCGCTTCATGGAACGCTACGCGCCGCATGCCAAGGACCTCGCCTCGCGCGATGTGGTTTCGCGCGCGATGACGATCGAGATTCGCGAAGGCCGCGGGGTCGGTGCGAAAAAAGATCATCTCGAGCTGCATCTGGAACATCTGGGCGCCGACGTTTTGCGCGAGCGCCTGCCCGGCATTTCCGAGACCGCACATATCTTCGCCGGCGTGGATGTCAACAAGGAACCGATTCCGGTACTGCCGACAGCGCATTACTGCATGGGCGGCATTCCGACCAATCATCGCGGCGAAGCGGTCACGCTCAAGGACGGCGATCCCGACAGCGTGGTGCCGGGCCTGATGGCCGTCGGCGAGGCGGCCTGCGTATCCGTACACGGCGCGAATCGTTTGGGCTCGAACTCGCTCGTCGATCTGGTTGTGTTCGGGCGCGCCGCCGCCGCCCGTTGTGCCGAAACCGTAGAGCCGGGGAAAACGCCGGCCTTGCCGGAGAAGGCAGGGGAAGAGGCGCTCGCGCGCTTCGATCGTTTCCGCTACGCCAAGGGCAGCGTGCCCACGGCGGAGGTCCGCGACCGCATGCAGCGCACCATGCAGCGCGACGCGACGGTATTTCGCAACGGCCCGACGCTTGCCGAAGGCAGGAAGAATATCAGCGAAGTCGCGGCGCTTCTCGGCGACGTCGGGGTGAGCGATCGTTCGCTCATCTGGAACTCGGATCTTGCCGAAACGCTGGAACTTGCCAACATGCTGCCGCAGGCCATCGCCACGATGTACGGTGCGGCCAATCGCGAGGAAAGCCGGGGTGCCCATGCGCGCGAGGACTATCCCGATCGCGACGACGCGAACTGGATGAAGCATACGCTGGTTTGGCTGAGCGGCAGCGGCGAGGTGCGTATTGACTATCGTCCGGTGCACGACTTCACGCTCAGCGACGACATCAAGGCCTTCCCGCCGAAGAAGCGCGTTTATTGAAGAAGCGTGAGGAGTGAGAGATTAGCAGGAGCGAGCTTGCTCGCGATTTTTTGAGGTAGAAGACGATGGCACAACTCAGACTTCCGAAAAATTCCCGCGTCGGCAAGGGACGAACCTTCAAGGCGGAAGGTGCAAAAAACATCAAACGTTTTCACATCTACCGCTACGATCCGGATTCCGGCGAGAATCCACGCATAGATACCTACGAGGTGGACCGCGAGGACTGCGGACCGATGGTGCTCGACGCGCTGATCAAGATCAAGAACGAGATAGATCCCACGTTGACCTTCCGGCGCAGTTGCCGCGAAGGCGTATGCGGCTCCTGCGCCATGAACATCGGCGGCCGGACGGGCGGGATGAATACGCTTGCCTGTACCAAGGGGCAGGACGATATTTCCGGAGACATCAATATCTATCCTTTGCCCGCCATGCCGGTGGTGAAGGACCTGGTGTCGGACCAAACGCACTTTTTCGCGCAGTATGCGTCTATCCAGCCCTGGTTGAAGACGGACTCGCCGGTGCCCAGCCGCGAACATTTGCAATCCATCGAAGATCGCGAAAAGCTCGACGGACTTTATGAGTGCATCATGTGCGCGTGCTGCACGACAAGCTGTCCGAGCTGGTGGTGGAACGGCGACCGCTACATGGGCCCCGCCATACTGCTTTCGGCCTACCGTTGGATTGCCGACAGCCGCGACGAAGCCACCGGCGAACGCCTGGACTATCTTCAGGATTCGTTCCGGCTGTACCGTTGTCACACCATCATGAACTGCACCGATACCTGCCCGAAGCACCTCAATCCGGGCAAGGCGATAGCCGGGATCAAGAAGCTCATTGCCGAACGCGAAGTGTAATCGTTTGCATTCGTAAAACGCGCGGAGCGGCGATGACGATTCCAGTTCAACCGGCAGCCGCATCCTGCGATGGGTCTTTACCGTCGCTGGGTCAACTGCGCTGGCGCACGCGGCGCGGCCTGCGCGAGCTCGATCTGATCCTGCAGCGCTACCTCCAATCACGTTACCCGCAGGCAGACACCGATGAACAGCGGGCGTTCGCGCTCTTGCTCGAACAGGCAGATCCGGATATCCTTGATTGGATCATGGGCAGAGCGGTTCCCCCCGCCGGGTTGAAGAATGTCGTCGGAGCGCTTGCCGCCGCTCGTTGATATTGCCTTAAGGGGTTCGCGTTCGCTTGCTGTGCTTGGCGCCGCAGCGTATTTGGCTGCCATCGTTGCGGTATGGTTCAGCGGATTGTCCTGGTTGGCATGTCTGCCGCTCATGACTGTGCTGTTTGCGTTCGGTGCCTGGTGGATCGTCGTGCACGGCTTGCGTCTGGCGGCCTTCTCGATACGCCGCATCGTCTGGCAGCCGGAGGGCGAGTGCATTCTGGTAGATCGTCGCGGAAGAACGTCGAGCGGTTCCATACAATCTGGTGTGTTCGTTTCCCATTTTCTTGCTGCCGTTTGTGTTCGCGTCGGGCGGCGTACGCGGACCGTTGTTATCGCGCGAGACGCTGTTGATGCAGATACGTTCAGGCGGTTGCGCATGCGGCTTAATATTTCACCTCCTGCGGCACACCCGTCATTTTTGCGCCGGAGATTGGATTTCCTGCGTGCGCACGCAAGACGCGAGAAGGCGTGAAAATTGTGAACTAATTGCCGATATATTAGTCATACCCTACATAGGGCCCGTCAGGAACGGGAATTTCTTGCGGTCGGAATGCTACGTTATTGACGGCTGTTCGGCGGGGCCGCTTGGGCGGCCCCGGGTTTTATCGGCCTTTGGCCGTTTGACGGGTCTGCTATTCAATCAAGGAGGACTGTAATGAAAAATGTTCTACGATTAGCCGCGTTGGGAGGCCTGTTGTTCGGTCCGGTCGTCGCGCTGGCGGCCGGTACTGTGGATTGGACCGGCCTGTACGTGGGCGTCCAGGCAGGCGTGAACAATGTCTCCAGCGATCACACCAGTTCCGAAAACGCCTTGGCTCTGGGCGTGCTGGGAGGCTATGACTTTCAGCTTTCGGAAAACTTTGTGGCGGGCGGCGACATATTTTACGACTATAACCGCAAAACGGATCATTCAATCAACAATTGTCGCGGACCGTGTACGGCGAATTATGGTACCAACGTCTATGGCATCGACGGACGCCTCGGGTTTCCGCTTGGCGCGTCCGGCGGGATCATGCCCTATCTCAAGGTAGGTTACGGCCGCGCCGACGGCACCGGCGATCTGAGTGGAAATTCCGACGCCTGGCGTTATGGCGCCGGAATAGAATTCCGTTCCACCGAGTCTTTCGGCTTGGCTTTGCAGTATATGCATCAGAACTTCGGCAGCGACAACGACAATCTGACGAATGACAACTTCACGGTAGGCGCTAACTTCTATTTCTGACAGCTGGCTTTCCCATATCCTGACGTAGGGAAACCCCGCGCCGCAGTTTGCGGCGTGGGGTTTTTATATGGAACTCCCGAACGTAACGGGTTTCGCCGCGCCTTGTGTTCAGGTAACGTCAAGCCGCCAGTTGGCGCAGCACGTATTGGAGAATGCCGCCGTTTTGGTAGTAGTCGCGCTCCTTGGGCGTGTCCAGTCGTACGCGCGCCTTGAAGTTCACGGCCTTGCCGGCGTCGGCCTTCGCTACGATCGAGACTTCCCGTGCGGTGCCGTCCGCCAGACCCGTAATCGTGAATGTCTCCCTGCCGGTGAGCCCCAGAGAGGCAGCATCTTCGCCCTTGCGGAATTGCAACGGCAATACGCCCATGCCGATCAGGTTGGAGCGGTGGATGCGTTCGAAGCTCTTGGCGATCACCGCCTTGACGCCGAGCAGCAACGTGCCCTTGGCGGCCCAGTCGCGCGAGGAGCCGCTGCCGTACTCCTCGCCGGCGATGACCAATAGCGGCGTTTCGTCGCATTGGTATTTGATTGAAGCATCGTAGATGGACATGACGTCGCCGCTCGGAATGTAGGTGGTGACGCCGCCCTCGGTGCCCGGCGCGAGCAGGTTGCGTAACCGGATGTTGGCGAAAGTGCCGCGCATCATTACCTCGTGATTGCCGCGGCGCGAGCCGTAGGAGTTGAAGTCCTTGCGCTCGATGCCGTGCGCGATCAGGTATTTCCCCGCCGGACTGTCCTTGGCGATGCTGCCGGCGGGCGAGATGTGATCGGTGGTGACCGAATCGCCGAGCAGGGCCAGCACGCGCGCGTCCTTGATGTCGGCGACGGTATCCGGTTCCATGCGCATGCCCTCGAAGTAGGGCGGATTGCGCACGTAAGTCGAGCGTTCGTCCCACCGATAAATCTCCCCCTCGGGGACATCGAGGCCATTCCAGTTCCTGTCGCCGTCGAATACCTGGCCGTACACGTGTTTGAACATGCCGGAATCGATGTTGCCGATGACGAGATCGGAAATCTCTTTCTGGCTCGGCCAGATGTCCTTGAGATAGACGGACTTACCGTCCGGTGTCTTGCCGAGCGGTTCATGCTGCAGATCGGCAGTCATGCTGCCGACGAGGGCGTAGGCCACGACCAGCGGCGGCG
>JBOIBN010000061.1:0-13360 GCA_050739575.1 Gammaproteobacteria bacterium | reverse complement strand
TGAGTATAAAAAATCTGCGCCATCTTGGTTGCAGGCGCCGCCCGCAGCGGAATACGCGCAAGTGCGAGGGCGAGTGCGGTATCGAAGCGCGAAAAAAACGCAATGGCCACATCGTAATGTTGTGGACGGATCAACCGCGCGAGCGCGCGGGCATTGGCGATCTCGCCCGCGGCGCCCGGATCGCACAGGACGCCGGTGACGCCCGGACACAATTGCGCGAGCGGCGCCGTGTAATCCCGCGCCAATACAAAAAGCTCGGCTTGCGGCAGGTTCCGATGCAGCATTTGCAGCGCCGGCCAGGCAAGCATGAAATCGCCCAGTCGATCGTTGCGTATCGCCAGTAACCTCGGCGCCGCTGTCACTCCGTCCTGCTCCGGTTGCGACGGCGATGCCACAAGAGAAACGAGAGCAGCACCAACAACAGGAATGCTGCCGCGATATACCACCAGACATTGCCGACGCGCAAGGTCGTGTAAAGCGCTCCGGCATGGATGCTGGCTTCGTAGGCGAGCCCACACCAGACCGCAATCCAGGCGACCGAGCCCAGGAGATTGAACGACGCGAAGCGCAGCCACGGCATCTCCGCAATGCCCGCCGCATAACCGTTTAATTGCCGCACGCCGTCTATGAACGGGGCAACCACGACGAGCACCGTTCCCCAGCGTGTGAACAGCCGGCGGAACTTCAAAAAACGACTCTGATTGAAGAACGGCAGGCGCCGGAGTATGCCTTCACCCGCCGCAACGCCCAGCCAGTAGCCGGAGTTGAAGCCAAGCAGCGCTGCACAGACCGCCGTCACAAAAATGAGCGGCAGATTCATCGCACCCCGGCCTGCGGCGAGCGCGGCAGCCACCACCAGTGTGACCCCCGGCGCCGGTATCCCGATGCCTTCCAGAAAAACCGCCACGAAAATCGCCAGATATCCGTAACGGTGCAGATACGGAGCGACGTGCTGGATGGCCTCGTTAAAATGGTGCATGGGTGAAGATCAAGCGCCTCGTGCGAATGCCGCAGTGTACATAACGGGTACATGAGGATTTCGAGCACCGGCCGCATTCAATCCGGCGAATGCAGTAGCCCCAGCGGCCAATTTGGCGGAGAGGGTGGGATTCGAACCCACGGAAGGTTGCCCTTCAACGGTTTTCAAGACCGCCGCTTTCGACCGCTCAGCCACCTCTCCTCGCGAAATCATAAGTCTCCCCGATCCGGCATGATAGCGGCTTTCACGGCTGCGGGGCCGCATCGCCGCGGAGATGCCCATTTCACTGCTAAAATTGTTTCATAAGCGCCTGGAAGATAATCATGTCCGACGACCGCCGCAAGAAGGTAAACCTCGACGTGCTGGAAGGCCAGATCCGCAACATTCTCTCCGCGCTCGGCGAGGATCCGGAGCGCGAAGGACTGCTTGCCACGCCTGGGCGCACCGCCCGCGCCTTCACGTTCCTGACGCGCGGATATGAAGAAAGGCTCGAAGACATCGTGCACGATGCGCTCTTTACCGCCGCCAACGACGAGATGGTGATCCTGAAAGACATCGAACTGTATTCGCTCTGCGAACATCATTTGCTGCCCTTCTTCGGCCGCGTACACATCGGCTATCTGCCCGACGGCAAGGTGATCGGCGTGTCCAAACTCGCGCGCATTGTCGAGCTTTACGCACGCCGCCTGCAGATCCAGGAGCAGCTCACGCAGGAAATCGCCGAGGCAGTGCGCAACGTGACCGACGCGCGCGGCGTCGGCGTCATCATCGAAGCCAGACATCTCTGCATGATGATGCGCGGCGTGCAGAAGCAGAACTCCGTCATGAAGACCTCGATGATGCTGGGACTCTTTCGCAGCAACGCCTCGACCCGCGCAGAATTCCTTAGCGCTGTACAACCATGATATCGCTGCAGTAGTTATCTCTAACTTCCGTCGGCATGAGCAATTTGCTCAGCGGCCTTGCGAACCCGTTTAGACGAATGGCGCCGCAATGCTGCAATAGTCGCGCCGGCGGGAAGATACTTCAACCGGCGCAGCGCCCGCAATAGAATCGCTTCCGGCAGTTGCTCGATCACATCCGGCGCATCCAGACCGGAGCGACACAAGATATACGTCACGAGACGCACGCGTGCCGTATCGGAGATGTTGCGCGGATCGCCATACAGATCAGGCAATGTCGTAATGTCGAGCACTTCGAGAACGGCTTCTGACAGCGGTTTATCGGGCAGCGTATCCAGTGCATCGAAGCAGCGCTCGGCAAGTCCGGCCTCGGAAAGCAGGGTTCCGCGGACAAGCGCAGTCGAAAGTTCTGCCACCGGCGCCTTCGCATGTGTGTGTACAAGTGCAAGTCCCGCCGCCGCCGCGAGTGCCGGATGCGTGCCGCCAAGTAACACACGAAGCGCTTCGAGTTCCTTCGCGGGCGAACACTGCGCGAGAAGATCAACCGACGCGATGGCGCGCTTCAGTGAAATCACGTCCTTACCGGTCCGGTTCAGCGCCGCAAGAAGCACCGGCGCTGCGAGAGAACCGAATCGGGCGAGAGAACTTCTTGCGGGCTCGGCGAGCGTATCGTCTGCAAGCATTTCGACAAGCGTGGGAATTCGCTCCTCGAGCCGAAGCCTGCCAACGGCTTCGACCGCGGCCGCGAGACGGGCCCCATCGAGCCCGTAGTCAATCTCAGGGATGATCGCATTGCCGAGGCGCCCGGCGAGCACGGCGAAGGCGGCATTCTGCACCAGCCATTCCGATTCTGCGACCGTAGGCGAGAGCCCCTGCAGCTCGTGACGGTGCAGTGCGCGGCGCAGGGCGACGGTGGCTTCGACGACGGGAATGGCATTGAGCATAGAGACTGCGAAGAGACGCGCATGAGGCACCGAACTTGGCGGTGCATCCAGGTAGCGCGCAAGCGCAGGGACCGCCGCCGCGCCTTCGACAAGGATGACCGGAGCCGTCGTATCATGCCGGGAAATATCGTCGATGAGTCGGTAAATGTCCATGCTGCTACGCCGGGTGGAAAATCCGACATCTTGCGGCCGGGTGCTCGGGGCCAGCAGGGCGGGAATATTCGTGACACATGGGACTCAGCCGCGGAGGGTGGCGACGAGGTGCTGCGGCTGCAGGAGAAGATCGAGCGCCGTGAGCACGTCGGCCGCAAGCACATCGGCCTCGGCCAGAAGTGCGGCGCAGGTTCCTTCGGAGCCGAGGACCGCAATGCCGAGCGCCGCGGCGTGCAGCATTTCGCAGTCGTTACGGCCGTTTCCGATGGCTACCGTGCCTGCCGGACCGAGCTTTTGTACATAATCGAGTTTCGCCCGCGCTTGCCCCTGCGCCTCCAGAACAACCAGGTGAACCGGCTCCCCGGCGAGAGCCCCTGCGGCGCTACCGTAGGTATCTCCGGTAACCACATGAATATGAAGTATTTCGGCAAGTCTGACCAGGCGTTCTGGAACGCCCGCGAGCATGAAGCCGTCGGCGGCGAGCGTTCCATTGAAATCGAGCACAAGGTCCGTCAGCGCCAGACTTGCGCGTCCGGGAATATCAATGCGCAATGGCGGTCGCATATTCATCGTTGGACTTCACTCGCTACGTCATGCCTCAGTTCCGTCTCCGGGGAAAAAATGCGTGCATACAGATCTTCGCCGAAACTTGTCTGCAACGGCTCGCCTGCCACGATTTTGTAGGTTCGGGTTCCGTCTTCCCGCCGGTCGGCACGCAGGAACAGTACTTCCTTGCTTCTCGTTTCATACATTGCCCGCGCGAATTCATAGAGGTGCGTGACATAAACCAGACGGATCGACCGCTCCAGCAGTGCGGTGCTGACCTGACGCGCGATTTCCGAGCCTTCGCGTTCGTTCGTGGCGGCGAACGATTCGTTGCACAGTATGAGGGGATGCGACGGAAGATGCTCGACGATTTCGCTCATGCGGACGAGTTCCTCCTCAAGTTTGCCGCTTTTGAGGTCCGCGTCTTCTTCCCGCTTGAAATGAGTCAACAGTCCGTCGCAGACGCTGGAGTCGAAGGATTCGGCCGGCACGAACATGCCGGCCTGCATCATCAGCTGCGCCAGGCCGATGCTGCGCAGGAAAGTCGATTTGCCACCTTGGTTGGCGCCGGTGACAATAATAATATTTTCCCCGTTCGCGTCGAGATCGTTACCGATCACGTGCGAATGTCCCGCAAGTACAAGACACACGTCATAGACGCCTTGGCCACCAAGACAGTGCGGATCGGCCCGTTGCGGCGTGGGCACGCAGAGCGGGCATTTGGCCCTCGAAAGGGTGTCATGCAGATTCAGACATCCCACGTAAAATGCCAACTCGCAGCGCAGCGCGGCAAAGAAATCACGCACGTGATTCGCCGTCTGGCCCACGGAATCGGCGGCAATGGCGATCGCCCGATTTTTCACATCATCGAGTGCCCGGGCGCCACTTTCATCGCGTGGGTCAATCGCGAAGTCATAGGCATCCGGCGGTGTGCGGTCGAAGAACCGAGGAAAGCGGCGGCGAAGGAACTGCATCAGCCGGCCGTCGGATTTGCGGGGCGGCGGGTGCAGCGTGTAATCCGAACCCTTGTTGCCGGGACCAAGCCCTGCACTCATGAGCACGCCGTCGCGGAGCTGAAGTTCCGTCAGGTGACGTTGCATGTGAATCAGCCGATCGTCGCACAATTCTTCGCGGATACCAGAGAAAAAAGACGTCCAGCCTTCAGATGAAAAATCGTTCGCCTGCGCGTCGGCAATTTTACGAATCCGTTCGATCGGATCGAGCAACGCACCCAGAACGGTGATCGAATGTCGCAGCATCCAGTCCGGATAACGCGGCAACGACAATCCCAGGTACTGCTTTTGTCCCTTTTCACCGGCGTCCACGGCCAGATCGTAAAGTTTGCGCACGGTGCCCGCATGATCAAGACAATCCTGCAGCACAGCCTGTCGGTAGCGGATGGTTGCGCTGTCGTCTTTCATGGCATTGAGAATGATTGTGCGCACGACCGTGAAGACCAACTCGTCGTCGTTCGACATGGAACTGAACAAGATATCGAGATTCAGATCCCGCACAAGCGCCTCGGCGTTCCAGGGCAGCGCGGGAGGCGGGCCGGACAGTGCATTGCGTTCACGTCGCCGCCCGCTGCGCTCCTTCTCGCGTATCTCCGCGGCCGCCAGCGCCGAACGCCACGCCATGTCCCGATCGGGGTAGAGAAGATGTGCCTTCACGAGCGGAGTCGATCCTTGAGGCGCGCGGAGGTCAGGCCGTATTTCTCGGCGATCGACAACGCATAGGCCAGTCCGTTGGGAGTCTGACGCGTAATTCGATAGGTTCGTTGCGTCGGGTTTTCGGGCACTACGGCGCCGACCATGCTCACCGTTTTTTCATTGGCCGAGGCCAGTTCGTCGAGAAAGCTGACCCACACGCACAGCAGGTCGAGTCGCGCGATTTTGTCCATAATTTTATGGCTGAGCAGACGGGCGTCGCGCACAGTAGTCGAATCGAAGATCTCGTTCAGGATGACGATGCTGTCCGGTGTCGCCCGCTCGAGAATAGCTTGAATCCTGAACAGATCGTCCTCCAGTTTGCCTCGTCCATCGAGACCGGTTTCGCCTTTTTCGAAGTGGGTCAGGATGGCATCGGCCAGAAACAGTTGTGCTCGGGTGCCAGGTACGGGGCAGCCCAGACTCGCCAGATAATGCAACTGGGCGAAGCTGCGGGAGAAGGTGGTTTTTCCGCCCTGATTGGGTCCGGAGACCACAATGATGCGTTCCTTGCCCTTGAGATAAAAATCGTTGCAGACGGGAACAGAGTCTCTTTCGAGCAGCGCGGCAGCGAGCGCGAGATCGAATCCCTCCTCGTCGAATACGTCCTTACTGTTTTTCACGACGCGCGGATAGCAGAAGTTCAGTCCCACCTTGCGGAAGGGAGCCAGGTATTCAAGATAAGCGACATAGAATTGAATTTCGCGATCAAAAACGACAACGGTCGGATCGGCGAAGTTTTCGTGCGCCATCACGTAGCGATCGAGTTCGCCGAATGTCTCCGGATTCAGTTTTGCGACACACTCGAGGATGGACGCTTCCACGGTACCCAGCTCGGCAGAACCGGATCGTTTGGATTTGGTGTTTTCGCCCTCCTCGTCTTGCCGGAACGGCCGGAATGTTTCCGTCACCTCCGCGCCGTAATCGCGTTCGTCACGGCACGGACGCACCTGCACCCGCAAGCTGTCAATCAGGACGCTATAGCGAATCGCGCGCAGACCGTTGTTTAACTGTTCCGTCTCCCCGGCGAGCGTCTGAAATGCTGCTGATGACAGGTAGCGATCCAAATCACGACTGAAACGGGAAAGCCCGGATGCCGTGATCCCGGCGTCAGCAAGATCATGGCTCAGTTGAACGACCGCCGCGCAGTAACAAGCCGCGGCATCGAGAAACCAGCGCTTTTTCTGAAGCGCGTTGCGCAGGTTATCGGACTGCGCAAGATAGCGGCGCATGGTCTCCATCAAGGCGGCAAAGCGCTCGATGTTCCCGAACAAGGTAGGAGAGTCGTCAAGCGCCCGCATCACCTCCTGGCGGAATGTGACGTCCTCCACCTCGCACACGGGCAGGTAGTAGTAGGGCTTGAGGTCATACTGCTCCTTGCCCACGGCAATACCGGCGACGGTACTGTCGAGATGCAGATCGGGGAAGCAGGCGGGCTGGGTGGCGGTGGGGGCCTTTTCGCGCTCCGTCTCCCGACGAAAGAGCACACTGGAGCCTGATTCTTCGCCGGTTTTGCGGCGTTGCTCCGGTGCTTGAATTGCTTCAGGCGGTGCAGACATCGCGAAACTCCTGCCACTAGCGTTGGCGGCAGGAGTCATCGTCCCATACGGGCAGCTTCGGGGTGAACTCCAGCACCCGTATAGTAAAAAGTATACGAGCGGTCTTTCAGACAATCAAGCCGGTCACACGGGCGACCTGCGATCACCGGAAAGTCCAGCTATAATTGGCTGGGGCCTTGCTGAAGGAATATGACCATGGGATACGAACGGCTCAGCGCGGGTCAGGCCCCGCCGGAAGACATCAATGTGGTGATCGAGATTCCGGCGCAAGCTGCACCCGTCAAATACGAGTTCGACAAGGCCGCGGGCATGCTCGTGGTGGACCGGTTCCTCAGCACTTCCATGGTCTATCCCTGCAACTACGGGTTCGTGCCGAAAACCCTGTGCGAAGACGGCGATCCGGTGGACGTGCTCGTGGTCACCCCGCTGCCGCTTGTGCACGGATGCCTTATTGCGTGCCGCCCAGTCGATCTTCTGGCCATGCGAGACGAGCATGGCGTGGACAATAAAGTCTTGGCCGTGCCACGCAGTTATGCCGGTTACGCGGATGTGGGCCGGGTCGGAGATTTCCGCGGTGGACTCGAAAACCAGATTCGGCATTTTTTCGAACAGTACAAGGCCTTCGAGCCCGGCAAGTGGGCCGAGGTTGGAGACTTCCGCGGAATCGAGGCGGGACTGGCCGAAATCAAGCGCAGCATCGAGCGTTACGCCGAGACCCGGACCGGCTGAGCGACATTCGCTGCACAGCACTTGCCGGTGGCGGCCTTCACATTGCCGATCTCCCCGCGAGTGTGCTTTGGCATGAGGGTTTGCAAACATGAATATACGACGTGTGATGCTCGATGTGGACAAGGCGCGCAGCCGCCCCGACATTACCGAGATCGCCGCCGCCATCGAGGCCACGTCGGGCGTACAGGCGGGTCAATATTACTGTGACCGATATCGACGTGGAAACGTTGGGTATGGAAGTTACCGTCGAGGGCGAGCACATCGACCACGAGGCACTGATCAAGGCAATCAATGGCACCGGCGTGGTCGTTCACAGTACCGACGAAATCGTGGCCGGATCGCGCATCATCGAGCGCGTTCCACGCGCGCGCTGAAGAGGGTGAAACATCGGCTCATGCTGCCGGTAGCGCTGGGGCTTTCGGACGGCATCTTGAATGCGTTGACTCTGGCGGCCGGTCGGCTGTCGTCTCCCACATTGCCGATGACGGCGGGATTGGCGGTACGCATCTCGATTGCGGCCGGTGTGGCCGGTGTATTCATGCTCTTCGTCGCCGCGTATGCCCAATTGCGCGGCGAACTGGTGCACGACGACGAACAGTTGAATGTGCTCTCGCCCGGCGCATGGCCGCGTCCAGACAGGGGCGTAAGGTGCTGCGCGAGGCCGGTATCATGGCGTGCATATCGGGCGGTTGTTCCTTTGTAGGCTCGGCTGCACCCTTGTTGTTTGCGAGTATCCTCGGCGCCGACAACGGCACCTTTGCACTCGTCGCCGCCATCGTCGGGCTGACGTTACTGGGCGCCCTCCTCGCGCGCGCCGTCTATGGCCATTGGCTGCGGTGGACATTGGGAATGGCAGCTGGCGGGGTGGCGGTCAGCGCTCTCGGCATGTGGCTGCATATCGTTTGATGGTGCGCATGTTATGCGCTGCAAGCCATGCCGGATAGTATCGGGAAATTTCGGACGGAGTTAATCGAGCGCCTGATTCGTGGCGAACATCCGGTTCTGTATGGGCCAAGTGGAAGCGGTAAATCGACGCTTTTGGGGGATCTCGAAAAGCATTTCGAACGTATCCGAATTCCGTGTGGGCGTTCGCATTCCACTTCGAGCCTCGACGATATCACGCGGGCTCTGACGCGGGCCTATCCCGAGGCGGACACGGCGGACATCGCCAGGCGCCGGGCGCGCGCCAGATTGCGCCTCGCGGCCGAATCCAGCCGCGGCATTTTGCTGCTGGATCATGTGGCTGTGGTCAACACCCAGATGGTGGGGTTTCTCCGTCGCCTGCGTGGCCGCATTGTCGGCGTATTGTTCGCGGTTGATGTCAATGTGGAGCGCGATCTAAAAACCATGCGAGGATGGCACTTGGGCACGTCTTCGGTTCGCATGCCGCTGGCCGCGAATGCCAGGTTGCGCCGGTTATTTCGGGCACGCTGCCAACCGGAAGTTGCAGAGAAAATCACGACATTCCATGAGCACGAGATCGTTCGCGCCGCTCAGGGGCGCCTCGGATGGATCGTGCAATGTAACCGTCTCATCGAGCAATCCCGGTACTTGAACGACGATACGCTGTACGTATCGGTGCTTTGCACCGACACCGAGATCGCTTTGCGTCAGGGTGATCTGGCGTTACTTCTACCTCCCGAAGCGGAGGATTCGACGCGAACGGAATAACCGTCCATAGTGCTGCGCAGTACGGCAAACCTCAGGGGCTCGGGTTTACGTTGCCGCGTGCGGACGGCGCCTGCGACATCATGGACGGTATAGCGGCAAGCGCCGACTCCACCGCACGATGGGCATCGCTCGCGGAGTGTTCCCCTGCTGCGCCGTCAAGCATGCGCTGAGCTTCTTCGAGTACCGTTTGCAGACGCATGGTGCGCCGCGCTTGGCGTTCGCGCTCCGGGGCATCGAGCAACGGTCGGAGCATCCCGGCGAGATGGGCGAGCCCGGGGGCGTCTGTCGTGGATACGGCGCCGATGCTGGCGGCCTCCGCGACGTGCTCTTGTAACCAGTCGAGCAGTTGGTCCTGCTCGGCCGGACGTAGCCGATCTGCCTGGGTGAGTACAAGATGCACGGGGATGGCCTGTGCGCGGGCCCGGGCCAGGATCGCCCGCTCGTCGAGTCCGGGTAACGCTCCTGCGCCCAGCGTCAGAACGACGAGATCGCAAGCCAGCACGGCCCGTGGCGCAGCCGCACCCAGCGCCGGGTCGGTTGCACCCAGTCCGGGCGTGTCGAGCCACGCGGTGCCCGGCAGGACTGCGGGGATAAGCAGCTCACACCGTTTGCCATCGCCTGCCGATTGTGCCAGCCAGTGTTCTCTCTCCGACCACGGATAAACTTCCTCCACCCCCGTGGGCGACAGAAAGCGGACGGCGTTTGCTCCGCGACGTACGCGCAGTAGCCGACGTGTCACCGGAATCGCACCAGTGGGCAACACAGGCTCGCCCAGAATCGCATTGATGAGAGAGGATTTTCCGGTGCTGACGCGGCCGAAGACGCCGATCACGAGATCCGGATCCCGCAGATTGTCGGCTACCGCGCGCAGTGCACCGTTGAGCGGGGCCAGTTCGTTCAGCTTGAAAAGTTGTCGCAGCGGCGCGAGAGCCGGACCGGGCGCAAGCGCCTCGGGCGTAGCTCGCCTGCCGGGATGCCCTTCGGCCAGTAAGACTCGTGCGTCGGCAAGCCGGGTACGCAACCGTCGGGCACCGGCAACCAGACGTTGTTCGAGTTCCGGATCGGCGCCGCCCCAAGCGCGCAGACTTCCTTCGGTCAACTCGGCGAGTGCTACTTCAGCAAGTTGCCAGTTGGTTTGTACTGTCCAGCGTGCCGGTATCGTCGGTGGCGCAGGTGGGATGCCGAGTGTATTCAGCAACTGCTGCAGCATCGTGCGAACCTCGGCGGCCGTTTCGCTGAGCAGGAATACTTCGTCCGCGGTGAAGTCGTCATATTCATGCGAAAAGACACCGGGAACCGAGATACCCCCATGCCGCAAGGCGCCCCCCAGCAAACGGTCGATGTGCGCCAACGTAGCGCGCACATGTCGCGCAGCGGCATCATCTAATCGTGCGCCGGTCGCCACAACTGCGTCACCAGCCAGAGTAAAGCCAGAATTTCCAACACGACGGCTCCGGCGACCAGGGCAGCCGGAGTGATCTCGTAGAGCGCGCCGAGCACGACGCTGCCGACGAACCAGCTTGCGCCCATCACGGTATCGAGCAGACCGAAGGCTTCGGCATGCCGATGGACGGCAACCACTCCGGCAACCTGTGTGCGCAAGAGTGTGGTCTGCACGCCGAGTGCGATGCCCCAACACACGACGCCGATCCAGCGCCACACGCCCGGCAAAAGAAAAAGCAGTGCGGTGCCCGCCGCCGCGCCCAAGGGGAAGAGCACCAGAAGTC
The DNA here is from genome assembly GCA_050739575.1 of Gammaproteobacteria bacterium. Classification (GTDB taxonomy): domain Bacteria; phylum Pseudomonadota; class Gammaproteobacteria; order JAKDMP01; family JAKDMP01; genus JBOIBN01. The sequence goes on along the minus strand of JBOIBN010000061.1, from coordinate 2,444 downwards.
CCGGACCGAGGCGATCGCTCAGGCGTCCCAAGACGAGACTGGCGAGTCCCTCGCTGGCCATGCCGACGGCAAAGATAACGGGAATCAACGCCAGCGGGAAATGTCCCACCTGCGCGAGATGGAACGCGATCAAGACAAAATGCGCGAGTCCGGCCGTGGCGAGAGCGGCGAAAATCAACCATAACCAGAAGCGGCGCGGCAGACGTCCGCGCTCGATCGGCACCGGCACGGCGGTGGGAAACTTTTGGAAGCGGCGCGCGAAAACCAGAGCGACAAGCGCCAACACCGCAGGCACCGCGAGCACCGCAAAACCCGCGCGATAACCGCCGAGCAGAACCAGACCGGCCACGATGAGCGGCCCCAGCAAGGCCCCGGACTGGTCGAGAAATTCGTGCAGTCCAAAGGCAGCGCCCTGCCCCACTTCGGTTCCGGCTCGCGCGAGCAGCGCGTCACGCGGCGGCGTGCGGATACCCTTGCCCAGACGTTCTCCCACCACCAGCCCGGCCGCAGCACCAAGCGTACCGGTAAGCGCGAGAAAGGGTACGGAGATCAGGTTTAGCGCATAGCCCGCGTACATCAGCAGCCAATGACGGCCGCTCGCATCGGCGCCGCGTCCCGAGAACCAGCGCACCGCATAGCCGAGAAACTCGGCTCCTCCTCCGATCACGCCGACCAGCAGTGCGCTCGCGCCGAGCGAGCCAAGATAGGGCCCGACGATGCTTCGCGCGCCCTCGTAGGTCATGTCGGCGAACAGGCTCACGACGCCGATTGCGACGATGAAGCGCCACGCGCTGCGCCGGCTTCCACCTTCTACGACGGGCCCCTTCACGGCCGGTTACGGCCCCGCATCAAACGTCCTCGCCCATCCACATATCCGCCAGCCAGGTGACGAGATGACCCGGCTTGATATGGTCCAGTGTGGCCAGGACCTCGTCAATCCGTTCGGGCGCATCGTAGAACTCGACGGTAATGGGAAGGTCGTGGGACACGTCGAGAATCCGGGTCGTGTGCATGCGCCGGGAATCGCCGAATCCGGCTACGCCGCGATAAACCGTAACCCCGTGCACCTTCCATTGATCGTGCAACTGCTTGAGCAGGCGTTCGGCTTCACCGCCCTTCTCTGCCAGGAATATCCGAACTACGCGGACGGTGCGAAAATTCATAGGAGCGTCCCCAGGTTGTATCCGAGCCAAACCAGAAGCAGACCCGCTCCCATATTTGCCGCAATATTCGCCACGCCGGCCGCGACCGCTCCGCCCTGAACCAGATTGAGCGTTTCGATCGTGAATGTGGAGAACGTGGTCAGACCTCCAAGAATACCCGTCAACAGGAGTGCGCGCAGCGACGGCCCAACTTCGATGCGCGTCAGAAACAATGCAGCCAGAAAACCGACCAGGAAAGCACCCGCCGCATTGACGATCAGTGTACCCCAGGGGAAGCGCGCGCCAAGCAGCGCGACGGTGCCGCGCGAGACGGCAAAGCGCAGTATGGCGCCGACGAATCCGCCGATACCGACAGAAAGCCAGAGTTTCATCGGTCACCGCCTTCCCGCGCGCGAGCGCCGTGCGGTCCCTTCGAGAAAGGCAGGTTGACGACAAGGTAGTTTGCTATGGGCGGCATGCGGCTCTCCTTCGACGGACTCCCTTGAGACCGCGCAGTCGTTCGAATCGTCAGGAGTTATTAGCCTGGTGGCGATTCCGGCTGCAGCCGCGGCGAACTCCTTCGCCCCGTGCAAATTATAGACGACCAGGCATAAATGTCAAGCAACTTGGAGACCGTTTTCACAACCCGAAGATCGCCCCCGTCCAGTCGCATTCTCCTGAACCGGCGTGCTAACCATCGGTTAAATATTCACTCGAAAAACCATCTTCAAATCCGGGGCAACCTTGACTCCTGTATTTCGTAGCGACCGAGATGCGCACGCATGAGGCTCTTCCAGAGTTTGCCGTGATTGGGCACGAAAAAATGCAGAAGTTCGTGCACGATCACATAGTCCCATAAATCCACATCCAATCCGAGCAATTCGGCATTGAAGCTGAGTTGCCCTTGACTGGAACAGGACGCCCATTTATTGCGCATGGGCCGAATGCTCAACCGAGATACGGCGACATCCAGCTTGTCGGCCCAGTGAAACACCCGGATTTTGAACGCCTGCTTTCGGTCCGTGATCTTCATCGCGCTAGATGCGGTCCGCCTTTTCCAGAAGAGTAAAAAGCTCATCGACCAGTGCAGCGACCCGATCAATATCATTGGTCTCGGAATAAATGGCCAGAGTCACCTTGTTGCGTAGTTCACGCATGGCACTATCACTTTTCCTCCAATTCGGTACCGAGCTGAACGCCTGCCGGATTTTACGGCTCACCGCTTCCGCATTTCCAATGTCGGCATCGAGCAACGTGCGATATACAAAATAGGTCAGTCCGTCAAAGGATTTTTCGGCCTGT
>JBOIBN010000060.1:0-13548 GCA_050739575.1 Gammaproteobacteria bacterium | reverse complement strand
GCCGGCATCTTCGGACATTCGATGGGCGGTCACGGTGCGCTTATCGTCGCGCTGCGTAATCCGGAGCGCTATCGTTCGGTCTCGGCCTTCGCACCCATTGCGGCGCCGAGCCTGTGTCCGTGGGGACGCAAGGCCCTCACCGGTTATCTCGGGGCGGACGAGTCGCGCTGGCGCGAATACGATGCGCACGAGTTGGTCAAGACCACGCGAGGCAAACTGCCGTTGCTGATCGACCAGGGCAGTGCGGATGAGTTTCTGCAGGCGGGCCAATTGCTGCCGGAGAAGCTGGTCGAGGCCGCCCGCGCGGCGGATCATCCGCTGACGTTCAATATGCGCGAGGGCTACGATCACAGCTACTACTTCATAGCGAGCTTTATGCGCGAACATCTGGCGCATCACGCCGCGGCACTTTGCGGGTAGGTCACCAGGGTCAGGGGGCGTTGACTTTACTGTTATATAGGCGTATAACAGTCAAAACCTTTGCGGAGATTGCCATGCGACGCTTACTCTTTCTGATTGTTCTGTTAATGCCTGGCATTGCCCTTGCGGCAGCGCCGACGGCGGCGCAGATTCTGGCCCAGTCCAAGGCCGCGAGCGGCGGAACGGCCTGGGATCACATCCACACCCTGCGTTCCGAAGGCACCATCGAGGTCGGCGGGCTTTCAGGTTCCGCGAGCGAACTTCAAGACTTTCTGACCGGTCGCTCGGTCAGCCAGGGGAGCCTGGGCTCTTACCGGTTTGCCCAGGGGTTTGACGGCAAGATGGGCTGGAGCGAATCACCCGATGGCGAAGTGTCGCCCGACGATTCGCCCGCCGCCAAAATGCGGGATTTGACCGCCGCCTATCAAACGGAACAGGCCTGGTGGTACCCCGAGCGCTGGCCGGCGAAAATAGAATCGCTCGGCACGCGTGAGGACGACGGCACGACCTATCAGGTGCTGCAGATCACGCCGCAGGGTGGCAATCCGTTCGAGATGTGGATCAATGATAAGACGCATTTGATTGCGCGAACGGTGGATCGTACCGGCGTGCTGCCCGAAACCACGTATTTCAGCGATTACCGGACGGTGGACGGCGTGAAAATGCCGTTTCATCAACGTGTCTCCAACGGCAAGAAGCAATACGACACTGCGATGCAGTTGAAGACGGCTTCCTTCAATGTGCCGGTGGCCGACAGCGACTTTGCCATGCCGCAGCAGAAGCTGAACGATTTTTCCTTCGTCGGCGGCGGCAATGAAGCGACATTTCCGTTCAAGCTGATCAACAACCATATCTACATTCCCGTGAACGTGAATGACCACGCGTTTCAGTTCATGCTGGATACGGGCGGCGCGAATATCCTGAGCCCGCAGGCCGCAGAGGCGGCCGGCGTCAAGAGTAAAGGCGCTCTGGAGGGCGGCGGTGTCGGCAAGAAATCCGTGAACGCCGGCCTCGCCAGGGTGACGAAACTCACGCTTGGAAGCGGGGTAGCGCTGCGCAATCAAACCTTCATGGTGATACCGTTTCCCGGCTTTGCGGAAGTGGAAGGTGCCAGATTCGACGGCCTCGTCGGTTTTGAAGTCTTCAAGCGTTTCGTCGTGCGAATAGATTACGCGGATCAGAAACTGACGCTCATTCGACCCGCCGATTTCAAACCGACGGATGCCGGTACGCCGGTGCCGTTCGTCTTTGTTAACGGGGGAAGAATGCCGGGCGTGGAAGGCTCGATAGACGGCCTGCCGGGACTCTTCGAGGTGGACACCGGCAGTCGTGCCGCTTTAAGTCTTATGGCACCCTTCGCGAAGACGAACGATTTGTACTCGCGATATCAGGCGACGCCCGAAACCGTCGTCGGCTGGGGTGTCGGCGGCAGCGCCAGTGGTCGGGTCGCGCGCGGCGGCAAACTCATGATCGGAACCGTCGCCGTGAACGATCCCGTGATCGAGATGAGTATGGCGACGAAAGGCGCGTTCGCCGACAAGCACGAGGCCGGCAACATCGGGGGCGAGATCCTCAAACACTTCACGGTGACCTTCGACTACGCGAACCAGAAGATGTATCTCGAGCCGAACAAGGACTACGGCGCGCCCATGAACTACGATCACTCCGGCATGTGGGTCAACGGCACGGACGGCGGTTTCGTGGTGAAGTCCGTAATGACCGGCGGCCCGGCGGAGCAGGCCGGCCTCAAGGCGGGCGACGTCATCACCGCCGTCAACGGCAAGCCGGCGAGTGGCCTGGGCCTGAGCGACTTGCGGGCCATGTTGCGAAACGATGCGCCCGGTACACGCCTTACTTTGAGCGTGAGCAATGGCAAGCAAAATCATCAGGTTGTATTGATACTGCGTCGCCTGATTCCGGCGACGGGAGGGCTGCGCAAGGCCGCCTAGCAGCCTGCTGAGAAACTACTACGCGCGGCATCTTGAACGGCTCGTCTGAGCGTTGCCCGAGGGCCCCACAGCTAAACGGGATCGGGCAGCGGAGATGAGCAGAAATGAGTATAAGGGCCGCGATTGGACGATCCTGGACCGACTCGGGGGGCGCATCCCCCGCAAGCGGGTTCCTGATCTTCCCGTCGCGGCCCGGTGCTTGGAATGCTCATTTGCCCCTCGATAAACTGCGCTTCCTGTGCTCCGGCCGCGTCCAACTTCAATCCCGGGTTCCACTTCGCTCGTTACGTTTTGCAGTAGTCTGCTAAACTCGCGTAAACGCGTTAAAGTTGGAGTTTCTTTGACTAGCGCTGATTCGTACGAGAGCGGGCCTGCAGCGATTGTCTCCGTATGCTTGTATCGTGAAGCCTGTTTCTGTATTTCGCGGGAAAGCCGCAGAACGTAGTCACTTTATTTTGCGAGGATGCTCCATGCCCCGACTGCTCGTTCTTGTCGTGCTGCTAGTGCCGTGTTTTGCCTTCGCGGCGACGCCTACCAGCGCGGAGCAGATTCTTGCCCAGTCCAAGGCCGCGAGCGGGGGCGATCTCTGGAACGGGATCAATACGATACAGATCAAGGGCAAGGTTTTGACGGGCGGACTTTCGGGTGCGGCTGATCAAATGGTGGATGTCCACGGCGGTCGCCTGGTCAGGCATTATGCGATCGGACCTTACCAGGGCGCCCAGGGTTACGACGGAAAGATGGGCTGGAAGCAGGCGCCGAGTGGCGAGGTGTCGCCCGACGATACGCCGGCGGCGCAGAAGGCCGACGTGACCAATGCCTATATCGCGGCACGCGGATACTGGTTTCCCGAGCGCTGGGCGGCCCAGATCGAGCTGCTTGGTGCGCGCAGGGAAGACGAGAATCACTTCGAGGTATTGCGTATCACGCCACAGGGCGGCGATTCGTTCGAGCTGTGGATCAACGCGGAAACGTATCTGGTGGATCGTACGGTCATGACCACGCCGACAGGCACGGAAACGAGGACGTTCAACGAGTATCTGTCGGTCAACGGTGTGCAGATTCCATTCCATCAATGGATATTCGACGGCTCCCAGTACACAATTTTGCGATTCGACAGCGCCTCCGTGAATGTTCCGGAAAGCGACAAGGATTTTTCGCAACCGCAACAAAACCTGAACGATTACGCCTTCATCGGCGGCGGCAGCCAGGCCACAATTCCGTTCCAGCTCATCAACAATCGCATCTATCTTCGGGCGAGCGTGCTCAACCGTCCGCTGCAGTTCCAGCTGAGCACGAGCGGCGTGAACCTGTTGACTGTGCAGGCCGCTCGAAAAGCCGGCATTCAGAGCGTGGGGAATTTCAAGGGCAAGGGCCCGGGGGGCAGTTCGGCGAGTGCGACCCGGGTGAATACCCTGACCCTCGGCGGCGAAGTCGCGTTGAGCAATCAGCTTTTCCGGGTCGCGAAGGCGCCTGGATTCACCGATGCGGAAGGTTCGCAGTTCGACGGTCTCGTCGGCTTCGAGATTTTCAAACGCTTCGTCGTGCAGATCAACTATGCCTTCCGCAAGGTGACCTTGATTCTGCCCGCAAATTTCAATCCTCAGAACGCCGGCACTCCGATACCCTTTACGCTGATTAACGGGCAGATTCCGCAGGTCGCGGGCTCGATCGACGGCGTTGCCGGTCAATTCGAAATTGATACCGGCAGTAGTACCGGCTTGAGCCTGTCCTCATCGTTCGCGAAGGCGCATGATCTCGACTCCCGTTTTCACCTTACGCCCGAGGTTACCGTGGACTGGGGTCTCGGCGGAAAGCTGACGGGACGCGTCGGTCGGGCTAGCGCCTTGAAACTGGACGGAATCGTCGTTCGCAATCCGGTGCTCGATGTGGGCGCGGCAAGCCAGGATGCGGCCGGCGTCTCCGGCATCTCCGGCGTCATCGGCGGCGATGTTCTCAGGCGCTTCACGGTGACCTTCGACTATACGAACCAGCGCATGTACCTGAATCCGAACAAGAACTTTAATACGCCGATGGACTACGATCGCGCGGGCCTGTGGATCAACCAGTATGGCAAGACCTTTGTCGTAGCATCAGTGTTTCCGGGCGGACCTGCGGACGAGGCTGGCATAAAGCCCGGCGACGTCATCACCGGAGTGAACGACAAGGTCGCGGGCGATCTCAGCCTCAGTGACGTGCGCGCCAGTTTGCGCGACGGCGAGCCCGGTTCCAAAGTCCGACTGGCCGTCGTCAAGGGCAAGACGAGCCACTGGGTCACGCTCGTGCTCCGCCGTCTCATCCCGGCGACGGGAGGGTAGCGCGCCGAACGGAAGTGAAGCTGGAACCGAATCCGAGGATTTCGGTCTTAAGTTTTTACATAACGTTGCAGACGGAGATCAGGATCATGCGCAAGCTACTTATGGCTTCAAGTATTGCCGTGGCGTTGGCCGGCGTGATGTTGATAACGCCGGTAAGCGCGTATGCGACCGGTTCTTCCCACGAAGTCAAATGCCACATGGATTTTTCGCTTCACGGCTGGTCGTTGTTTTACAAAACGGCGGGAGGCAAGGGCACCGTAACCTGCTCGAACGGGCAAAGTATGCCCGTCAAGCTCAGTATGACGGGCGGCGGGTTGACCGCGGGCAAGTCCACGGTGAATAACGGCCACGCCGTATTTTCCGGCGTGTACGACATCAAGGACGTGCTTGGCAGTTATGCCACGGGTGGAGCGCAGGCCGGGGCGGTCAAATCCTCGCAGGCGGCGGTACTGACCAAGGGCACCGTTTCGATGGCGCTCTCGGGTACCGGCAGCGGTTGGGATCTCGGCGTTGCCGTCGGCGCATTCAAGATCAGCCCGTCGGGCGGTAACTGACGCCAACAGGTTCGCTTAGTGAATCTCTGATTTATGGAACCTCCGATTTATTCAGAGGTTCCATGTAGCGCATGGGCGCGCCACCGCAAATCAAGCACGTATGTGCGGGACTCGCCGTCTCTGAGCAATTCACGGACGAATTTATCGGAGTTTATTTATTCGGTTTCGTTAAATCAGCACCGCGATCCAGGCCGCCACGAGGCAGGCCGCCGCGATGAAACTCAGTTGCAGGCGCAGGGCCCGGTACCAGCCGGGCAGGTCTTTTGCAAACCAGCGTCGTTCGGCGTACCACAAGCCGATAAAGCTCGCGGCAAGAATCGGCAAGCCGACGGCGGGTGGCAGCGAGGCGAAGATCCAGCCGGCCAGCGCCGGCACTATGCACCAGTAGTAGCGGCGGGGCTCGGCGTGTTCGCCGAGTGCCCAGCCCCAATGCACCGCGCCGATGAACGACAGAACCGTTGCGGCATAAATGGCGAGTACGCGCGCTGCCATGGCGCCGCCGTGAATCCACAGCCACGCGGCGAGACCGATGAAGGGAATAAGACCCGCGTAGGCCGCAAGTGTCGCCGGCGGCGACAGCCTGGGGCTGGGTCCGGCGAGTGCGGCTTCGTCTTCGAGCCGGCTGCGTGCCGCATCGAGCCCGCCGATGAAGTGCCCGTCCACAAAAACCTGCGGCAGGGTCGGGTGTCCCGTGTGGCTGCGCAAGACCTCGAAGCTTGCACGATTTTCCCGTTCGCCCATGGCGAGATCCACCGTCCGCCACTCGATGCCGCGCCGATCGAGCAGGCGGTCGAGATCGCCGAGGTCGGTCAGCGGCGAACGGAACACCACCACCGCTGCCGAGTTCGCGAGTATTTGGATGTCGTCGTTGTTCATGTATTTTCTCCGCCCACTTTCATGTTTTCTATCCTACCTCGTTGACGGCAGCGCCGCGTTCGGCGCGGATCAATGAGAAGGCTACCGGCAGGGTGAGCAGGAACAGGGCGGCGAGCCCGCCGTAGATGGCAAGAAAACCGAAGCGTACGCCGAGCACTAAACCAAGAATCGGACCGGCTGTACCGCCAAGATCCGCGGCAACTTGGTAGATCGCGGTGGCGCGACCGCGACGTTCCGCCGGCACGAGATCGCCGAGGAGCGTAAGAAGTGGAATCGTAATCGCGCCGGTACCGATGCCGGTAATGAGCAGCGCGAGCAATACCCAGGGCAGTGTGGAGGCGAACGCAAGCAGGGCGAATCCGGCAACGAGCGCGAATATGGTGGGTACGATCAGTATCGTGCGCCGACCGAGCAAGTCGAGCCTGTGCCCGATCGCAAGCGACGTGCCGGCGTAAGCGAGCATGAGGATCGCCATCAGCAGGCCGGCGCTGCCTTCGGCGCCGAGTCCGAAGATAAAGGTGCCGCGCCGTTCGACGAGTACGACGAGAGTGGCGAGCAGAAGTCCCTGCACGCCGAAAGCGACCAGCGCCGCGTAGCACCAGATGCCCGCGAGTTTGCGTTGGCGCAGCAATTCGATCCAATCTTGCGGGTGCCGGACGTGCTCCGCGCGCATGCGTCTTGTCGTGTGCGGTGCGCGGCGGGGAATTCCGGCGAGCGCCGCGAACCCCGCCGCGACACTGAGCAGCATGGCGATCAGGAAGGCCGCGTCGGCGGAGACGAATTCGGTGACGAGACCGCCGAGCACGAGTCCGCCGGGCACTCCGAGGCTGATGGCGCTGCGGGCGCGGGCGACGAAGCGGGCGCGATCGCTGCTCGCACTCAGGGTGAGCACGGCGGCGACGGCGCCGACGAACAGCAGCGAGGACCCCACGCCCCAGACAATGCGTCCGGCGAGAAACCACGCCGCGGGTCCGGAAAAATGCAGGGCCGCGATGTAGCCGAGCGTGCCCACGCCCTCGATGAAGAGTCCCGCCGCGATCACGCCGCGTCCGCCGTAGCGGTCGGTCAGCGAACCCGTCAATGGATTGACGGCGAGGCGTGTGAGACGGTTGGCGGAGAGAATAACGCCGATCATGAACGCGGACAAACCCATGCGCTGACCGAGCGCGGGCAGAATCGGAAACACCACGCCGCCGCCGATGCCGCCGAGAAAGGCCATGATCGCAATGCGCCAGCTGATGAGTGCGGCGATGCGACGACTTCTATCGGATTGTTGGGAGAAGTTACCGCTTGAGCGCGCCGTGTCTTTAGATCTCAAGCCTGTGTCTCTGCCGGAACAGACATATTATCCGCGCCAGGCGGCAGTGATCGAGCCCGCTGAAAAGCCCGGATTCGAAATATTACTTCAACCGCTGGGCTGATAGGCGGACAAGGCCGTGAGGAACTGGTGACCCCAGAAAGTAAAAAATATGGCTGCCGCTACGCCGAGCGCGATGCCCACCAGCAGGATTACACCTGTCAATGTCCACAGCCGCTTTTGGAGGATCAGCGCAAGTTCGAGCGCAGCATTGGCCGCGTCATTCTCGCCGTTAGCCCGGCGTAGTGCGCCCGCATAGCCGATCAGCCACACGGCATAGAGAAGGGATACAACCAGAAAGATTCCGCCTTCGATCAGCCAGACCAGCCCGAACAGCAGATTTACACGCAACATGAACAGGCCGGCCAGCACCATGATTCCAAGGAGGACGGCAGCGATGACACATAGCACGCCGAGAAAAAGTACCCAGCCGCGCGTCTTTCTCATGGCGGCGAGGGCGCCGGCATTAACAGGGATGCTTTCGTAAAGCGCGTTCATCGTATTTCCTTTCTGCTATGGCTCAATAATGATGAGCGGCTTCGGTGACACCTATGATAATTGCCGCGATCATGCCAAGCACGCCCAGCGCAATGAAGATTATTATCAAGACCCCCTCAAACGTCCAGCAACGCCGTTGCCGCCAGAGCGCGGCTTCGAGTTCACCGGCTTCGCCGGTGCGCAGCATGCGACCGAGCCGACGGCCATAATCCAAGGCGAGCCAACCGAGAGCGCCGTAGATAAAGAGATCGAGTACACCGACACCGATGTAGAAAACGCTCATAGAAGACGCCAACTTCGCCGAGTCAGGCGAAGTAGATAGGACGCGTGCAGGAGAAACAATCGAGAAGTAAACGGCATTCGCAAGTGTCAGAACGGCTGCAATCAGAGCGGCGACACCAGCCACGAGCGCCCACGGCCGCGTGGCTCGCAGTGCGTCGAGTCCGCGCCCGGATACGGAGAGTCGCTCCGCCGGTACGGTCGTTTCCATCGTGAATCCCTCCCGAATCGTCGTTACGGCTGGATTATATAACCTGTTTCATTCTTTGCAACCGTTTCGCCCGCCCACGCAAGCCGATATCGGCCACGTGCGGGTTGTCGGCCGGTGCCGGACAGGACGATCAATGTCACGGCCTGAAGCTGCAATCCGGACGAAAGCGCTGAATTTCGTGTTCAGCGGCGCCGGCGAAGTTCGTTCATCAGCTCGAGCTGGATGTCCTGGATTTCCATCAATCGCGCCCATTGACTCGAGAGGATGTGGTCCACCTTCTGGTGCAGTTGGCGGATTTCGAGTTCGGCCTTCAGGTTGACCTGATAGTCGTGCGCTGCGTGCAGACGGTCGCGGGCTTCCCCCCGATTCTGGCTCATCATGATGACGGGCGCCTGCAGCGCGGCCAGGCACGAAAGTACGAGGTTCAAGAGGATGTAGGGATACGGATCGAAGGGCCGGGTACGCAGCAGTATGGAGTTCACGATCATCCAGACGATGATCACCAGTATGAAGAAGGATATGAATCTCCAGCTTCCACCGAGGCTTGCGATGCGGTCGGCGAGACGTTGCCCGAGCGTGAGTTTTGATTCGAATTCGACCTCCGGGTTGTGCGTAAGGATGTCGTGCTCGTGCAGGCTGTTGATGACTTCCTCTTCGATCCCGGTTATTTCTCCGCGTTCCGATTCAAGCAGCTTGCGCATATACAGATGGCGGAATTTGGCGAGATCGTCAAGACATATCCAGCCGTTCTCGTCGAACTTGCCGGTTTCCTTCCGTATGAGTTCCGCCACGGCCGGACGGATGAGTGCAGCCGAGTTCAATTGGCCGGAGTGGGCGTTGCCGCAGATCTGGCAGCGAGGCTTCTCGACGGTGGGCGTATCGGAGTCCATGTCCAAGTTTCCCGGTTTTGGATGCGGGAGTATAGACCGCCGAGGCGGGGTTGTCCCGTTTCCATTGGAAAGCCGATGATCAAAGGAGCGAGCGGCAAGACGGGTCCCGTTGCGGCATACCGAATACAGGAATGCATTCCAGGCACAGGCCGTTGATATTGGTTCTGGGGGTAAGATGCAGCGGGTTGGTTCGGACCTGACGGCGTGCAGAAAAAACCGGTTCAGACGCAAGCGGAGCGCGAGATAATCGCGGCTTCCCGCCGCCGGCTGGAACTCGCCTTCGGCATTTCCTTCTGGTTTACCGCCGCGCTGTGGTGGATCCAGCTCGTGCAGACGGTCAGTGGCTGGGACTTCACCAGGCTCGGTGTCGAGCCGCACGCGGCCTTTGGTTTGATCGGAGTTTTGCTTGCGCCGCTACTGCATGCCTCCTGGGAGCATCTACTCTCGAATACGCTGCCGGTTTTGATTCTCGGCACGGCGTTGCTTTATGGCTATCCGCGCGCGAGCCGCTACGTCATCCCCTTGACGTGGCTGGGGTCGGGACTCGGCGTATGGTTCACGGGCAGGCCCGCATTCTATGTGGGCGCGAGCGGCCTTGTGATGGGCTTTATCGTGTTTCTCCTCGTCGCCGGGGCCTTGCGGCGCGACCGGACCTCGATCGCCATCACCTGCGCGGTCGCCTTTCTTTACGGGACGGCGCTGGTCGAGATCGTGCCGCAGGGCGAACCGCACATCGCCTACGTCGCCCACGCCTGGGGCGGCGCCATTGGACTCGTGTGCGCGCTCGTTCTGTTCCGGCTGGATCCGATACCGCCGCGCAAGCGCTTCCATTGGCAGCATGAATCCGAGGATTTCGAGGATCCGCTGATCGGCGATCTATGGCGGGCGCCGCCGTCCGCTTCAAACCAGCCGGAGCGCAAACCGGAGCACGATGCCGAAGGCAACGAATCTCCCCCACGGATCCACTAAGGAACCTCTGAATTATTCAGGAGTTCCGTGTGGGGCATGGAAGCACCGCCGCGAATCGAATGCGAGCGGCTTCAACCGCGATTGTTTATTTCTGGCCAGTGCCGCCCCCTCCGTTCTTGATCTTCGGATCGTCTTCCAGCCAGCGCGAGCCTTGTGCTCCCACGGCGAGGATGCGCAGGGTGTATTTGTATTCCTTGCCGTCGTCGTTGCGGTCGGAAAAACGCAACCCGCGAGGTTCGGAGTCCGGATTGGAATAACCGTAGAACTGTGGGTGGCGAAGACCGCAGCAGGCAAAAATTCCCCGCGGGCGGTAAGTACCCACGGGCATACCGCATTTCGCTTCGACTATCCAGATGCTGTCCCTGGTCGCAAAGCTCGGGTAATAGGCAATCTCTTCCAGGATGAGCGGAGCGGTCCGGAGTCGAAAAAACAAGTCCACCGGTCCACGCCCCAGGGCGGAGGATTTGCAGAGATCGATGTCACCATTTTGAGCGACGTGATTTCGGCTCGTCTCGTCCGCGCCCTGATAGCGGAATTCGACGCGATTGCCGTTCGTTTCGAGCGTTACATCTATGCAGATGGTGGCGTTATGCTTCGTTTGGTCCATGGTCATTTTCCTCTGGTTGGCGTTCAAGAAACCCTAAAGTCGGAACTGCAAATGATGTTGCGTGGCCATCAAGGATCACGGGGCGGGCGAGGTCCGTTCTGCGCCGCCACATCGTGCGAAATGGCTTCCTTCAGGCTTAGAAACTCGGGAGAACGATAGCCGAGGGCATCGAGTTGCGCAACGATGCTTTTCGCACGCTCCCTTTGTTCGAGCCGCAGGCAGACGCCGGCAATAGCGGTCCGTGTTCCCAGCGCGCGGTACTGTGAGTCGCGACCGGCGGCCGCGAGCGCCGCCTCCCAGGCGGCCCTGCTGCCCTCGCGCCCGAGCGCCTGAAGCTCGTCGCCCTCGAGCAGTCGCGTCTTGATCAGTAAATCCTGCATGTCTTTGTTACCGTATTTTTCCGGGTGGAGTGTTGCAAGTCGAGCGACGAGCCGTTGAGTGATCGCGAGCGCAGTTTCATGGTCTCCTGCATGGGCGTCAAGTGTTGCCAGTAGCAGTTGCGTCTGGCCCAGGAGGATTTGCCAGGAGATTACGGAAGGGGCACGTTTCACGAGTGAGCGTGCGAGGCCTTCGGCTTTAGCGGTCGCGTTTGATGCGGCGGCCGGATCGTTGCGATAGTAGAAAACCTTTCCCAGTTCTACATGGGTGCCCGCATCGAGTTCCTGCCAGAAGGTGTTGCTCACATCCTGCACGATCAGCGCGTCGGCTACCGAGACCGCCGCATCGAGCCTCTTCAATGCGGTATTGAGGTCGCCTCGAGCTACCGAAAGGCGGGCCAGGGCCAGGTCGTTGGCTACCAGTGACTCGCGGATATTGCTGTTGCGCGGATCTCCGGAGAGCAGCTTCTGATAGACGGTAAGTTCCATCGTGCGCTGCGTATAGGCGTCGTCGATTTTACCCAGACGTTCTTCGGCATCGGCGAGCCAGGCCCGGGATTGCGCCAGATCCATCTGTTTGTCCGTGTCACCGGGCACGTTTTGCGCGAGTTCGACGGAGAGGGCAAGAGACTTGCGGAAGGCCTCGGCCGCTTCGCCGACCTTGTTTTCGCCCAACAGGACGGTACCCAGATTACTGTAGGAATCTTCGAGTTCGGACTGCCATTCGGGATTGCCCGGATTGATTGTCACCAGCCGCTGAGCGAGCGCCTGGTAGCGTCGGAATTCGGCCTCGGCATTGTCCATTTCTCCGCGCTGCCATGCAATGTAACCGACCCAGTACACGCTTTGTGCATGATTGTATATTCGCTGCGGATCGCTCGGGTTGCGGGAAAGCAATTTTGCCGTAGTCGCGGCGGCTTGGTTGAAGACCGAGAGCGCGGCGTCGAGATTACCGCGCAGGTCGTAAACCTGTCCGATGAGACGGAGCGCCCGCGCGCGGCGTGTAAGCGAATCGGCGTCGAGCGAGTCCGGGTTTTGCGCCGTGTAATAAGCGAGTGACCGTTTTCCGACCAAGTCGAGCAGATCGAGGCGGCCGATCGGTTGGAGTTCGGTGAGCAGGTTGCCGAGCATGAAACCGACGAGTCCTTCCGCCTGCGCGCGTTGTCGTTCGGCGGCGTTGCGCTGAATGGTGGCTTCCAGCGCGAGCAGGGAGGTCGTCGCCATGACGACGAGCGCGATTCCCGCCACCGCGGCCCAGCGCCGGTTGCGGCGTTGCAGCTCGCGGCGTCGAAGTTCGTCGAGATCGAGGCAGAGCAGGCCGGCGGCTAGCTTGAGGAGCGCCAACGTGCGGCCGTCGCCTCCGGGGCGTACGTCGGCTGCGAGTGGTTCGGCGGCTTCGGTTCCGAGATCGCCCTTCTCATCCAGCCGGTAGCGCAGCGCAGGGGGCAGACATTCTTCGGCTACTTTGTCGGAATCTTCCGCGGCAAAGGGGCTGCCGGCGACGACGAGGCAGAAGATTCGTGTCGCGCGTCCGCTGCGCTTGAAGCGCAGGATTTCTTCGTTGACCCATTTCGAGCGCGCGGCCGCCGGCGAACAGACGACGATCAGGGCGTCGGATTCTTCCAGCGCGCGGGCGATGCGCTCGCCGAGATCGTCGGCGCTTGCCAGCTCCTCACGGTCGCGGAAAATCGGTGAAAGACGGCGCGGAACCATGCCCGCGGCAGTCTCCCGTCCGACGAGGTGGCGTGGAACGCGATAGAACTCCAGACGCCGATGCAGCCAAGCCGCCCACCGTTTATCGCGGTGGCTGTAGGCAATGAAGGCCCGGTAATGTCTGGCCTTTTCTTCCCCGCTCACGCCATCTCTCCTGCAGCATGCGACAGGGTCAAAAACTTAACTATAAACGCATTTTCGCCGGCTTGCATGCAGTTCCAGCCCTGGCCGTTAAAGTCGGGTTTGTTCCAGCGGTCTTTCGCGGTGCATGAGAATCCACTCGGCATGTTCGTCGAGTGCGGCATTGCCGAGCACCCAAAGCACCTCGCGTATTTCCGCTGTGTTCGCGGCGGCGTCCAGGCGCCGGCGTGCGTGCCGGAAGGTTTTCGCCATGAAACGGTATTGTTTTATCAGTTCCTTGTCGGCGCGTTTGTGCGCGTAGGCTCCGCGCACGGCCGCGATCAGCGGAAGCAGCCCGAGCAGAAGCAGCATGACCGTGCGGGTGGCGTGGGAGAATCTATTTGCAAAGA
>JBOIBN010000059.1:0-14216 GCA_050739575.1 Gammaproteobacteria bacterium | reverse complement strand
GCGGCGTCGCCTTGGCCACGCTCGCGGTGTTCTCGATCGTGGTGCCGGAGCTGCCTGTGGCCTTGAGCGTGACGTTGGCCGTCGCCGTGCCGGCGTTGCCACTGATCGCACCAAAGTCGCAGGTCACGACCCCCGAAGCTTCACTGCAACTGCCTTGCGTTGCACTCGCCGAGACGAAGCTCGCCGCCGCCGGCACCGTGACCGTGGCGCTCACCGCCGGGGAGGCCGCAGTCGCGTTGTTGGTCGCGATCGTCTGGCTGACATAGGTCTGGCCTTGTCCCACCGTCTGCGGGGCACTCACTGCAAGACCGAGATCGCTCGGATTGAAGAAATACGTTGCGCCCACATAGCTATTGTGTCCAAAGCCGCTAACAAGTGCGACGCCATTCGACGTTGCAAAGGGTATATAGCCCATGTAATCGCCCGGCTGACCATCAGATGCAAAAAGTTCTTGCGTCTGCGTCCACGTACCTCCGGAATTATTGAAGATATAGGCTGCGCCCTGATAAGAATTGACTCCCCATGCCCCGATCACCGCGGTCGAACCCGAAAGTGCGTCCGCCATGCCAAACCCGTCGCCGCATGCACCATTGTCCGCATTGAGCTTCTGCGTCTGGCTCCAGGTGCCGTTCGAATCGGTAAAAATATAGGCCGCGCCCTGATAACTGCAATTGGGGCCGGAACCGTTTTCCATGCCGAAGAGCGCCGTATCGCCATCAACAGCGAAGGAATATCCAAATCCATAATCTGCATCGGCCGCGGTGAACTCCTGGGTCTGGGTCCAGGTGCCACCCGGGTTTGTGAAAATATAAACTTCCCCTGCATAAGGTTGTCCTCCCCCTGCCGTATACGGAGAATCCACGATTACCATGTCAGCCGATGAAACTCCGACCGAAAATCCGAAATAATCGCTTGCCCCGCCGTCGCTTGCGGTCAATGCAGCCTGCTGGCTCCAGGTGCCGCCCGACTCTGTAAATACGTAGGCCTCTCCCGCGTTTGCGTTGCCGCCGACCGTAGCACTCGGCGCCCCGACCGTGGCAACGCCACCCTGAATAGCGACCGCCTGCCCGAAGAAGGCATTCGCCGCACCATCGCTCGCGGTAAGCATGGCACTCTGGCTCCAAGTACCATTCGATTCAGTGTATATATAGGCGGCGCCTTGCCAGGTGTTGCCGTTAACCGTCGCGGTATTTGCTCCGATGATGGCCTCGTTCCCGTCAATGGCCGTTGCATAGCCGAACTGATCCCCAGGCTGTGGATCGGCAATTTGTTGCACCAAAGTCCACACGCCGTTTTCGTAGTCATATACATCCACTGCTCCACCCGCATCGAACCCGACGAAGGCCGTGTCTCCATCCATCGCAAGCCCATAACCAAAATATACGGCTCCGTTCTGTGGAGTCTCTTCCTGTTCGAGCCAGGTCAGTAAATCAGCGGTGAGTGGATGGAAGGCGTTGCGTCCGGTCGCTCCGGCATCAGTCCCGGCATGCGCGGACTCGGGCAGCGTCAACACAGCCTGACCGTTCCCGTCGGTGACAACCAAGCCGCCGTTCGCGCCGGCGACGATCCGGCCAGCGGAACGGGGAAGAAGTGTGCCGGCTCGAGTACTTGCATGATGGGCCGGAACGTTGACCCATGAGGGCAAACCGGCAGCCTGATCGCTCGTCGGCATCAAGGTCTGTGCTTGTGCGAAACTGATGCCGCTGTAGGCCGCCAGCGCCGGCAATGACAGTGCAGAGATGCAAACTACGAAGAGAGTGCTCCTCCCAATAGTCCGAATTGAAGTAATCGCGTTCATTGTCTGATACCTCCGATATGTGGCTCCTTTATTCAGGAACAAAGTTGTGAAAATTTTGAAAATCCATCCTGGATTTTCAGACTTGGCAAGTCCGACCTGCCTGTGTGGGCTCACAACAGACAGGCCGGACTTATGAACCGCTCCGGGAATTCCGGAGGCTGTGTAGTGTAAGTCATGCTGCTGTTGCGAGCTCACGGGTTGCATAGTAGCTCAGTTCCGCCCCGGCAGGAGGTCGGTGACCGATTGAGCCGAGCAAACGGCGGTGGTTGAGCCAGTCCACCCATTGCAGCGTGGCCAGTTCCACCGCCTCGCGGCTCTTCCAGGCTTGGCGGTGGATCACCTCAGCCTTGTACAGACCGTTGGTTGTCTCGACCAAGGCGTTGTCGTAGGAATCGCCGACGCTGCCGACCGAGGGCTCGATGCCCGCTTCGACGAGGCGTTCGCTGTAGCGGATCGAGACGTACTGCACTCCGCGGTCGGAGTGATACCAGGTTGCCTTTCGTGGGCTTTCTCGCATACAGTGCCTGCTCCAATACGTCGAACACGAAGTCGGTATGCGCGGTGGCGGAAAGCTTCCAGCCGACGGTGCAGCAGGCGAACACGTCGATAATGAAGGCCACATAGGCAAAGCCTTGCCAAGTCGAGACGTAGGTGAAGTCCGTCACCCACAAGGCATTGGTCCGCTCGGCGCGAAACCGGCGCTTCACCCGATCCAGTGGAGACCGCGCCCCCGGCTGGCTAACGGTGGTACGCGCCGGCTTACCGCGCACGACGCCCTTCAGCTCTATCCGGCGCATCAGCCGCTCCACCGTGCAGCGCGCCACCGCATCGCCTTCGCGCTGAAGTTGACGCCAGACCTTGCGCGCCCCATACACCCGCAAGTTCTCCTCCCAGATGCGGCGGATCCGCTCCTCAAGCTCCGCGTCCCGCCGTACACGCGCCGGCGTGTTCGTAGTACGTTGAGGGGGGCGATCGGCAGCACCTTGCAGATCGGCTCGACCCCGTAGGCTTCCCGATGACCGTCGATGAATGCCTTCATCGCTTGCTTCGGCGGTCGAGCTCCGTCTGGGCAAAATACGCACTCGCCTTGCGCAGAATCTCATTGGCTTGGCGCAGCTCCGCGGTTCTCCCGCTCCAGTGCCTCGAGGCGCTCACGCTCCGAGGTGGTCAACCCCTCGCGCAACCCTTACTTCCGGTGAATATCTCGTTGACATGTTCATGGCTCCATCTTCTCAACAGCTGGAGCCTCCGGGAAAGTCGGGGCGGTTCACGGCAGCGCGCTTCCGTGAAGGGACCGATCCTGGGTTCCACCTCGCTCGCCACGTTTTCCAGCAAGCGGTTTGCAATCGCGCAAAGAAAAGGCCCCGTGACATTACTGCCACGGGGCCGGATTAGTAACCAGGTTATTTAGTTCGGTGTTTCATCAGGGGTGCTTGGAACAGAACATGTAGTTTCCGGCACTGCTTCCCGCTTTGGCGCCCCAGGTGTAAGTTCCGGCCGGAGCGTTCCGGTGAATTTCGTTACCCGGAATCCCGTAGATCTTGCCGCCCGTGCGAACGCCGAGCTGAATGCCGGCCGGGCCCGTCAGAATGGCATTCTCCTGACCTGCGCCCGCCGCGTAGGACGTGATCTGCACAAGCTTGTGGGCGGCGATACTGCCGTCAAACTCGCTGTAGCCTTGCGGGCAGCTGCTGCTAGCAGTGATCTGCGTTGGGGCGTTCGCCATCAAAGACGGCGTCGCCTTGGCTACACTCGCGGTGTTCTCGATCGTGGTGCCGACGTTGCCAATCGCCTTCAACGTCACGTTGGCGCTTGCCGTGCCGGCGTTGCCATTGATCTGGCCGAAGTCACAAGTGACGACGCCGGAGGCTTCGCTGCAATTGCCCTGCGTCGCCGCCGCCGAAATGAAGCTTGCCGCCGCAGGCACCGTGACAGTGGCCGTCACAGCGGGCGAGGCCACGCTCGCGTTGTTGGTCGCAATCGTTTGACTGACGTACTGCTGACCCTGATTCACCGTCTGCGGCGCACTTATGTTCAGGCCCAAGTCGCTTTCACTATACAAGTAGGCCGCGCCTACATATCCGTTGGCTCCGAATGCACCGCTGAGGGCGGTCGTGCCGTCGAGAGCGACCGCGTAGCCGAACTCATTGTCCGTCGCCCCATTGCTCGCGCTGAGTTCTTGCGTCTGGCTCCAGGTGCCCCCCGACTCGTCGAATACGTAGGCCACGCCGGGACTGCATTCGCCACTGCTAGGGTCGTAATAATGACAGTAGGCACCGATGAGAGCGGTGTTTCCGCTAAGACTGAGCGCGAAGCCGAAAATTGCTTCTACCGCGCCGTCACTCGCCGTGAGCTTCTGTGCTTGGCTCCAGGTACCGTTCGAGTTGGTGAACACGTAGGCCGCGCCTTGCTCGCTGTTGCCGTTTACGGTGGCATAGGGTGCACCAATGAGGGCGGTCGTGCCGGCAAGGGCAACCGAGCGGCCGAATTGATTGTCATACGCGCCGTCACTCGCCGTGAGCTCTTGTGTTTGCGTCCAAGTGCCATTCGATTCCCCGAACACATAGGTCACGCCTTGAGAGAGGTTTTTGAGAGGCACCCCTATTAGGGCCGACGTGCCATCCACCGCAACCGACCAACCGAACCAGTCGCCTGGTGCGCCATCGCTCGCGGCGAGTTCTTGTGTCTGGCTCCAGGTGCCCCCCGACTCGCTGAACACATAGGTCGCGCCTTGATAATTGCCAGTGCCCGGCGCGCCGATGAGAGCGGTTGTGCCGGCAAGGGCAACCGAGTAGCCGAAGTAACTTTGTGATAGGCCACCACTCGCCGTGAGCTCTTGTCTTTGCGTCCAAGTGCCATCCGATTCCGTGAACACATAGACGGAGCCTGATTGATCGAGTGCGACGCCAGGCGCCCCGATGAGGGCGGTCGTGCCGGCAACGGCAACCGAGTCCCCAAAATCCTCATCTGGTGCGCCATCGCTCGCGCTGAGCTCCTGCGTTTGCGCCCAGACTCCATTCGATTCGGTGAACACGTAGACTGCGCCTTGGCTGTTATTAGCGCTGGCTGCACCGACCAAGGCCGTCGTTCCCGAAAGCGCAAGCGTTCCACCGAAGCTATCGTCTTGTGTACCGTTGCTGGCGGTGACTTCCTGCTCCAGCCACACCAGCGGATCTACCGTGAGCGGATAGGCGGCGTGCGCATCGTTCACGGCAATCAGCACGCGGTTGCCACGGCTTTTCAGCGTCGCCGGTACAACCTTACCGTTCGCGTCGGTAACAACGAGTTGACCGTAGCGCAGCTTGCCCCAGTCGAGCGCACCGTCGAGCCGAGTCGCTTTGGCGTTCGCCGCCAGGGCCAGCGTCAGTTTACCTTGACCGCTCGGCCGCTTTATGATCGTGAAACCCTGCTCGAAACCGCTTGGCAGTATCCGCCACCATTCACTGAGGTTACCGTATGCGTAACTCACATGATTACCTTTAATTGTGGGTGGCGTCGGGCCGACTGACCCCAGCGCTCGACTGCGTCCGTAGGCAACGAGATGCAACGAGAGCGGCGAGCCTCCGCCAGTGAAGTGAGCACCACTATGATTGAAGCACGCCTCGAATGAGGTTCGCGGTAATGTGGCACAACCTTTTCTATTTACGTTATAGGCGACTCCCGCATCCTTCGCCAGCGACCGGTAAAACACCGGGCGCAACGCCGGCGGCATTACCTCAGGTCCTGTGCGGATCATCTTCGTCACCGCCACCCCTGCAGCCGGAGTGCTTTGAGAAAGCACCGTCGCCCACGCCGGTAAGGCCAGCCCGGCCGTGCCCGCGGCCAGAATTGCCGTTCGAGCCACGTTCCGAATTCCAAAATTCACTTTCATGATCGAGTACCTCTGATATGCGTTCCTCGTAAGAGGATCAAAAAATGAAAAACACCTGAATTTACCTCTCGAAGGTTCAAGACTAGCAAGCCCGGCCTGCCGGCAGACACTCCCCACCGGCGGGCCGAACTTGCCAGCTTGTCGAATCACGCCTCGGCCTCTCTAAAGATCGAAGCCTGATTCACCGTGGCGGCTTTGCGCCACCTGAAAACATCGCCTTCTTCACGACCTCGCTCTTTCACGGACGTTGGAGACAGAAGGTGTAGGCGCCGCCGCTCCCATTCGCCTTCACCCCCCAACTGTAGGCGCCCGCCGGACCATGGCGATGCACCTCGTTGCCCGGGATGGGATAGATCTTGCGACCCTGCGCGTTCTGAAACGCCACATAGAGCTTGAAGCCCGGCGGAGCCAGGAGGATCGCATTCTCCATGCCTGCCGGCGCCTCATAGCTCGGGGAACGCAGCGTGGCATTCGGCCCCAGCGTGCCACTGTAGGTGGTATAGCCGTCGGGACACCCGGCCTGGCCGATCTGAGTCGGGGCGCTTGCCGTCAGGGTCGGCTCCGCCAGCGCGACGCTCGCGGTGTTGTTAATCGTGGTGCCGGGGCTACCGGTCGCCTTAAGGGTGACGTTCGCCGTCGCCGTGCCGGCGTTGCCATTGATCGCACCAAAGTCGCAGGTCACCACTCCGGAGGCTTCACTGCAACTGCCTTGCGTTGCACTCGCCGAGACGAAGCTCGCCGCCGCCGGGACCGTGACTGTTGCGCTCACCGCAGGTGAAGCGGCACTTGCGTTGTTGGTCGCAATCGTCTGGCTGACGTAGTTCTGGCCTTGACCCACCGTCTGGGGTGCACTTACATTCAGGCCGAGATCGCTCTGGCCATAGAAGTACGCGGCGCCCTGAGTTGGGTTGCCGCTGACGGCGGCGTTATACGCACCGACGAGGGCGGTGCTTCCGGAGGCGGCGACCGACCAGCCGAAGTTGTTACTCACCGCGCCGTCGCTCGCGGTAAGCTTCTGCGTCTGGCTCCAAGTGCCCCCCGACTCGCTGAACACATAGGCCGCGCCTTGACTCTCGTTGCCGCCAACGGTGGCGCCGTACGCACCGACGACGGCGGTGCTGCCGGAGACGGCGACCGACCCGCCGAACACGTCGCCCGCCGCGCCGTCGCTCGCGGTAAGCTTCTGCGTCTGGCTCCAGGTGCCGTCCGACTCGCTGAACACATAGGCCGCGCCTTGGTTGGAATTGCCGTTGACGGTCGCATCGGCGGCGCTGACGAGGGCGGTGCTTCCGACAAGGGCGACCGAGTGGCCGAAGAAATCATTCGCCGCGCCGTCGCTCGCGGTAAGCTTCTGCGTCTGGCTCCAGGTGCCGTCCGACTCGCTGAACACATAGGCCGCGCCTTGGTTGGAATTGCCGTTGACAGTGGCATACGCCACGCCGACGAGGGCAGTGCTTCCGGCAAAGGCGACTGAGTTGCCGAACTCGTCGAAGAACGCGCCGTCGCCCGCGCTGAGCTCGGCCGTCTGGCTCCAGCTTCCGCCCGCCTCGCTGAACACATAGGCCGCGCCCTGGTCCGGGTTGCTGCCAACGGTGGCGCCGTACGCACCGACGAGGGCGGTGGTGCCGGCGAGGGCGACCGAGGAGCCGAAGTAGTCGAAGAACGAGCCGTTGCTCGCGCTGAGCTCGCCCGTCTGGCTCCAAGTGCCGTCCGACTCGCTGAACACATAGGCCGCGCCCACGTACGCGTTGCCGTTGACGGTGGCATAAGGTGCGCCGACCAAGGCGGTGCTTCCGGCGAGGGCAACCGAGGTGCCGAAGAAGTTACTCGCCGCGCCGTCGCTCGCGGTGAGCTTGGCCGTCTGGCTCCAGCTTCCGCCCGCCTCGCTGAACACGTAGGCGGTGCCTTGGTCGGAGTTGCCGTTGACGGTGGCATTAGGTGCGCCGACGACGGCGGTTGCGCCAGCGAGGGCAACCGAGGTGCCGAAGTTGTCGCCCGCCGCGCCGTCGCTCGCGGTGACTTTCTGCTCCAGCCACACCAGCGGGTCCACCGTGACCGGATAGACGGCGTGAACGTCGTTGACCGCGATCAGGATGCGAGCGCCTTTGTAGGTCAGCGTCGCCGGAACGACTTTACCCTTGGCATCGGTGACGACGAGTCCGCCGTAGCGCAGCTTGCCCCAGGCGAGCGTGCCGTCGGGAGCGCCGGCAGCCTGCCGACTGGCTTTATGGTTCGCGGCAAGTGCGAACACGAGTTCACCGTGTCCCGCCGGGCGCCTGGTAAGCGTGAAGCCCTGCTCAAAGCCGATCGGCAGCACCCGCCACCATTCGGCGAGGTTACCGTGGGCATAGCTTACTTGATTGGCTTTGATTACAGGCTGTACCGCGTTTACCGGCGAAAGCGCTCCGCCCCGCCCATAGCCCACCAAGTGGAAAGCGAGTGAACCCGCACCGGAAAACTGTGCTCCGGCGTCGTTAAAGCACGCGGTAAATTTTTGCTTTGGTAGGGTGACGCAGCCTTTTGCATTCACGTTGTAGGCCGCTCCCGCATCTTTCGTCAGCGACTGGTAAAACACCGGGCGCAGCGCGGGCGGCATTATTTCTGTAGTGGTGGGGGTGGTCTTGGTCACGACGCTTCCTACGGTCTGCGTGCTCGCTGAGGCGGCGGCCAGCGCGGGTAGTGACAGTGCAGAGATGCAAACCGCGAATAGAGTGCTCCTCACAATAGCCCGAATTGAAGTCGTTCCGTTCATCGTCTGATACCTCCGATATGTAGCCCCCATAATAGGGGTGACAGTTGTAGAAATTCTGAAAATCCGTTCCGGATCTTCAGACGCGGCAAGTCCGACCTACCCGTGTGGCATCGCAACAAACAACTGAGTTTTTCAGCTGCCTGCTCGGTTAAAGGCAGAGCGTCTCGTAGTTTCAAGCTAATAGGGATGAAGGCGAAAGTCAATGAAATTTGACGGCGCATTCTCGACATGACGAAAGTTCGCCATATCCGGCGATGTTTTAACTGTCTTTTTCAGACCCGTCCTACAGACCCCTACAGCGTCCGCGTACCTACTGTATGGGACGAGAAAACCGGTGTGCGGCTATCCAGCCCGCCTGAAAGCGCGTTCTGGCGTCCATACTTTGCATGAATTCTCTCATGTACCGGTCCAGGGTACGATGGGAAATGCCGAGTTGGGCTGCAATGGCCTTATCATTCAAGCCGGCGGCGAGCAGCGGAATCAGGTGCTCGACTTTAGAGGCAATGGAAGACTCTTCTTCCCCGGCTTCCAGCATGCCGGAAGATGTCAATAAAATAGGCGCGGCACGTTCCCAGATGAGCTCGAACAATTCGTAGAGAGCGTCGAGTAAGGAACTGGAACGGACCAGCAGGATTGCTCCGCTTAATTGCTGCGATTCCAGTGGCAGCAGGGCGATACGGTGATCGGCGGCGATCAGCTTGAGAGGAACCGTGTGGTAAACCCGCGCTTCCTCACCTCCCTTCATGTAGGCCCAGATGTGCTCGGCGGCATCGGGTAATTCCAAAATGCTGCGATCATAAATGCCACGGTACTGCACACCGCGGTCCATCACGTCAAACTGCACTTGGTTCACTACGGACATCACATGAGGTAGACGATCGAAACCGATCAGCTCCTTCTGTGCGGCGCACTGAATTTGCTTGAAGACTTCGAGTTGTGGTTCCTGCCCCATTATGATCTCGACCACTCGTTCGTCTGGATTTTGCGAATCATGGGCCCCGTGCGCCTTTTCCTGGAGACGAGATGCCACCACCCGCACGCGTTGAAATGCCTCGGTTCGTTTGGCTATCAACGTCTCGATCGCTACGTCGGGTGGCGTTGGGAAATAGCGATGATGCCGTTCCGGAGAATGGCTCGCCATGCCTTTCAGTTCGAGCGCTTCCAGCACCAGTTGCACCTTGCGCCGGGAGAAATTGGAGAACGCAATCAGATCCGCAAGTATGGCGCCGGGATGAACAAGCAGTATCTCGTAGAGTTGCTCTTCAAGCTCGGTGACGCCGACGGCTTGCAGCGTCCATCCTTCGCCGGTCGTGGCACCGGGGCTTTCGGAGTGACTGCCTGTGTCTGCATGCGATCGCGAGCGGTGATTAGTCATGGCTGCCGTCTGTACTCGTCGACTGAAATAGATTAGCGATCCGCAATGTTTGGACGCGAGATATGGGCGCCTTCTTCGAGGCGCAGGGCGGCGTTGATCAGTCCGAGATGGCTGAAGCCCTGCGGGAAGTTTCCGAGCAGCCGGCCGCTCTCGGGATGAATCTCCTCGCTGTAGAGTCCGAGCGCGGAGGCGTGATGATGCAACGCCTCGAAGGTGGCGCGCGCTTCTTTGTGCAGGCCGCCGAGGGCAAGCCCTTCAACCAGCCAGAACGAGGGTAGCAGGAACGCCCCTTCGGGACCGCCGACGCCGTCCTTGGCGAGCTCAGGATTGTAGCGGTACAAAAGCGGATAAGGACCGGCAGCCAGTTCGCGGCAGATCACTTCCCGCGTTGAACGGAAACGCGGATCGTCGGCCCGGATGATGCCCGTGATCGGCATGACCAGCGCGGCGGAATCGAGTATGTTGCTGCCGTAAAACTGGGTGAAAGCGCCAAGTTTTTCGTTGTAGGCATGTTCCAGCACGTCGCTGCGGACGACTTCGGCCTCTGCGGCCCACTCTCTCCACGGCATATCCAGTCCCAGTTCGCGCATCAGCTGCGCACCCCGGTCGAGCGCTACCCACGCCCAGACTTTGGAGTAGGTGTAGTGCTGGCGATGACCGCGCGCCTCCCAGATGCCGTCGTCGGGTTCGCGCCAGTGGGCGCGCACGAACTCGACAATAGATGCGATGCGTTCGGCCTCGACCATCGTCAGTACACCGCCTACGCGCCGGTAATGCAATGCGGCCTCGATCAGGCTGCCGTAGATGTCCAGCTGGAACTGCTCGGCCGCGGCATTGCCGACGCGCACCGGATTGGAATCTTCGTAACCGCGCAACTTCAGCTTGCTTTCGGGAAGATCCGACTCGCCGCGTACGCTGTACATGATCCCGAGTTCGGAATCGCCCGTCACGCAGCGTTCGAGCATCCAGTCGAAATATTCCGTGCCTTCCGACACGTAGCCGGCATTGAAAAGTGCGTGCATAATGAAGGCGGAATCGCGCACCCAGGTGTAGCGATAATCCCAGTTGCGACCGCCGCCGATCCACTCGGGCAGGCTCGCGGTCGGTGCTGCGATAACAGCCCCGGTTGCGCCGGAACTCAAAAGTTTCAGCGTCAACAAACTACGCTCGACCTCGTTCCTGTAGTTGCCGTGATAGGCCAGCCGCGAGACCCAGTCGCGCCAAAAGGCGCGGGTAAGCCGCAGACGCCGTTCCGAACCATAGGCCTTGACCGGATGTGTCATCCGGCTGTCCCAGTCGACCACGAACCACAGCCGGTCACCGCCCTCGACGACAAAATTCGCGCGCGCGCCGTGCTCATCCAGCGTGAGCGAAAGTTGGGAGGAAAGTGCCAATACCTGTTCGTTCTTCCTGCCGTGACAGGCAAGCGCGCCGTGAGAACCGGATTCGAAACGCGGCAGTTCGCGGCCGTAGTGAAAACGAGGCTCGAACATCAACTCCATCGGCACGTGTCCCGAAACGCCTTCTACGCCCCGATGTATTTCGGAAGCCGGATTGCGCCGCTCCGCGATCACCGGCATGAAATCACGGATGCGCACTACACCGTTCGCGGTGTCGAACCGGGTAACCAGCACGTTGGTGCCGGCTTCATAGACCTGGCGGGAACGGAACGGCTCACGCGGACGTATCGCGAAGCGTCCGGCTTCGGGATCGAGAATGGCGGCGAACACTGACGGACTGTCGAAATCGGGGAAACAGGTCCAGTCTATCGAACCATCTTCGCCGACCAGGGCCGTGGTGCGGCAATCGCCGATCAGCCCATAGGCTTCGATGGGTTTGTAGTCAGGCAGCTTGCCGGGTTGATATTCGCGCGACACTTTCGCATCCGGCTCTCTTTTCTCTCCGGCGATTGCGGCCATGTCTTCGAATTTGGTGCTCATGCCTCGCTCCATTCACTCTTATCGTGATTATAGAGGTATGAGCCGATTCGAATGTGTGTGTCGGCGTGCTACTCGCGCCCGCTATCAGGCTTTATGCGATCGAACGTCGGTATCGAGTTGGCTGCGCTGGCGCACCGCCTCGTAGAGCAGTGCGCCGCAGGCGACGGCGACGTTAAGGCTTTCGACCACGCCGCACATCGGCAACGCGACGACGGCATCGAGACGTTCCCGCGTAAGCCGGCGCAGACCCGCTTCTTCCGCACCCAATACCAGCGCGAGCGGACCGCCGAGATCCGCCTGCCACGGCGGTATCGCTTCGGGATCGAGCGCGGCGCCCACGCGGGTGAGCCCGGCGTCGCCCATGGCGTCGAGCGCACGGGCCAGATTGGTTACGGTGAAAATCGTCAGCGACTCGGCGGCGCCGCTCGCGGTCTTGCGTGCGGCGGGCGTGAGTCCGGCGGCGCGACGACGCGGCAACACCACGGCATTGACGCCGGCGCCATCGGCGGCACGCAGACAGGCGCCGAGATTGCGCGGGTCCTCCACTCCGTCGAGCACCAGGACAAATGGATTTTCTGCGGCCTGAAGCCAGGCCTCGAACTGGTTCTCGGTAAGCGGTGCGGTTCCTTCTATTTCGGCGACGGCACCCTGATGTCGCGCGCCTTCCGCCAGGCGATCGAGTTCGTCGGACGTTGCCTCGTTGATCGCGATGCCGCGTCCGTGCGCCAGTGCACGCAACTCGGTCAAGCGACGATCCTTGCGCCGGGCATCGAGCAGCAGGCGCCGGACCTGGCCGTGAAGCAGCGCGAGCCGCACCGCGTGCAGCCCGCAGACGATGTTCACCGCCGGCGTCTCTTGCCTTGCGTGCGGGTTTTACCCTGCTTGCTCTTCGCGCGCGGCGGCGCGGCGGGCACGAGATCGATCTTGCGTTCCTCGACGCTCACGCGCACGACCTTCACGGCGAGCGGATCGCCGACCGCGTAGCTCACGCCGGAGCGCTCACCGCTGAGACGCTGGGTCGCAGGATCGAAGACGTAGTAATCGGAATCGAGCGCGGTGACGTGCACCAGCCCTTCGAGATAAAGCCCTTCGAGTTCGACGAAGAGACCGAATCCGGTCACTCCGGTTACCACGCCGGGGAAAACTTCGCCGACCCGCTCGCGCATGAACTGGCACTTGAGCATGTCGGCGGCCTCACGCGTCGCCTCGTCGGCCCGCCGCTCGGTCGCCGAGCAGTGGCGGCCGAGGCCTTCGAGATCGCCCTGCGTGTATTCGAACGTTTCGGCTGCATCACCGGCGATCGCGTGGCGGAGTGCACGATGCACGATGAGATCGGGATAACGGCGGATCGGCGAGGTGAAATGCGTGTAGTCTTCGAGCGCCAGTCCGAAATGTCCGATGGGTGTCGGCGCGTACACGGCCTGGGCGAGCGAGCGCAGCAGCATCGTCTCGATCCGCAGCCGGTCGGGACGGTCGGCGATTTTCTTGACCAGCTTCGCGTAATGCTCGGGCTCCGGATGCTCGCCGCCGCCGAGCGAAAGCCCGTGCAGGGCGAGAAAATCGCGCAGTTCCGCCAGCTTGTCCGCGGGCGGATGCTCGTGAACGCGGTAGAGCGCGGGAACCTTCGCGCGGGCGAGGCGCTTTGCGACCGCGCTGTTCGCGGCGATCATGCATTCCTCCACCAGCCGATGCGCGTCGGTGCGCAGCGTCGGCTTGAGGGCGCTCACGTGCCCGTCGGCATCGAACACGAAGCGTGTCTCGACCGAATCGAAATCGATCGCACCGCGGCGGCTGCGAGCTTTGGCGAGCGCGCGGAAACACCGATGGAGAATCTCGAGGTCCGCCAGCAACGCTTCGCGCCGCTTGCGCGCTGCCTTGTCGCCGTCAATGAGTATCGCCGCGACTTCGGTATAGGTGAGCCGCGCCCGCGAGTGCATCACGGCCGGATAAAAACGGCTGCGGTTGACATGACCGTCGCCGCGAACATCGAGTTCGGCCACCATGCACAGCCGATCCACCTCGGGGTTGAGCGAGCACAAACCGTTGGAGAGCGCCTCGGGCAACATCGGTAGCACGCGATCAGGAAAATACACCGAATTGCCGCGGCGGCGAGCTTCTTCGTCGAGCGCCGTACCCGCACGCACGTAATGCGACACGTCGGCGATCGCGACATACAGCCGGAACCCCTCGCCTTCGGGCCGGCAACAGAGCGCATCGTCGAAATCACGGGCGTCCTCGCCGTCTATCGTGACCAGCGGCAGTTCGCGCAAATCCTTGCGCCCTTTCACATCGGCCGCACGCACTGCATTCGGCAGCTCGCGTGCCTCCGTCTCGACCGCCGCGGGCCACTCGTGCGGCAGTTCATGATTGCGGATCGCAAGCTCGGTCGCCATGCCGGCACGTTCGCGCGCACCGAGCACCTCGACGACGCGGCCCACCGCCGAACTGCGCCTGTCGGGATAGGCGGTCAGCTCCACCGT
>JBOIBN010000058.1:0-14491 GCA_050739575.1 Gammaproteobacteria bacterium | reverse complement strand
CCATCGTCTGCAGGAGCCGCTTACCCGGCGTCAGACGTTGATTTATGCCGGGCGCGAAGCCTCCGCGGCGGCGGCCACCGGCTATGCCAGTCAGCATCGGGCCGAGGAACGCGCGCTCGTGGAAGAGGCGCTCGGTCTCGGAGAACGCAGCGCCGTACAAGGCAAGGTCACAAGAATGGAGTCGCAATGAGTATCGAAATCAAGGTTCCCGAACTGCCCGAATCCATCAGCGAGGCGACGCTCGTCAACTGGCACAAGAAGCCGGGCGAGGCCGTCGCGCGCGACGAGAACCTGGTGGATCTCGAAACCGACAAGGTCGTGCTCGAAGTGCCCGCGCCCGCCGACGGCGTGCTGAAAGAGATCAAGGCCGAGGATGGCGCGACCGTCACGGCGGGACAACTCATTGCCGTTCTCGACGAGGGCGCCGAAGCCGAAGACAAGGGCGACGAGGAAAGCGAGAAAGACGAGGAAAGCGCGAAAGAAAAGTCCGCAGAAAAACCGAAGCAGCCGCAAGGCGAAAAGAAAAAGGCCAAGCAGGACGAAGAAGAGGATGAAGACGACAAACGCGAAAAAGAGTCCGAAGAGTCCGACGCCGACGAATCGAAGGAAGATTCAAAGCGCGATACCGAGACGGACAAGGCCAAGCCGCTGTCGCCGTCGGTGCGCCGGCTGGTCGAGGAACACGATCTCGATCCCGCGCGCATTCCAGCTTCCGGACGCGACGGGCGTCTCACCAAGTCCGACGTACTCGGGTATCTCGAACGCGGGCCCGAGAAGGAATCTGAAAAGAAGTCCGAAGCGCCGACGCAGGATAAAAAGGCTGCGAAGCCGACTTCCGGGTCGCGCCCGGCGGCCGGCGCACGCGAAGAACGCCGCGTGCCGATGTCGCGCATCCGTGCGCGCATCGCCGAGCGCATGCTCGAATCGCAATCCACCACCGCGATGCTCACTTCTTTCAACGAGGTGGATCTGGGCCCGGTGATGGATATTCGCAAGCGCTACCGTGACGACTTCCAGAAAAAGCACGGTGTTCGGCTCGGCTATCTGTCGTTCTTCGCCAAGGCGGCGGTGCACGCGCTGCAAAGCCATCCGGTCGTCAACGCATCGGTCGAAGACGGCAACATCGTCTATCACGATTACTGGGACATCGGCGTGGCCGTGTCCACCGAACGCGGCCTCGTCGTCCCGGTGGTGCGCGACGCGGACCAACTCTCCTTCGCCGAAATCGAAGGGCAAGTTGCGGACTATGCGAAAAAGGCGCGCGAAGGCGGGCTCGCGCTCGAAGACATCACCGGCGGCACCTTCACCATCACCAATGGCGGCGTGTTCGGTTCGCTTTTATCCACGCCGATCATCAATCCGCCGCAGAGTGCGATCCTCGGCATGCACAAGATCCAGGAGCGGCCGATGGCAGTTGACGGCGAGGTGCAAATCCGCCCGATGATGTACATCGCGCTCACCTACGATCATCGCATCGTGGACGGACGCGAGGCGGTGCTGTTCCTTGTAGCGATCAAGGAAGCGCTGGAAGATCCCGCGCGCCTCCTGATCGATCTTTGAGCATGTTGATGATCCTTCATCAAGTTTGGAATAACATTTGACGAAGGCGGAGAATTTCCTGCTCCTTCTCCCCTTGCGGGAGAAGGCCGGGATGAGGGGTAGCGCCGCGAAGCGGCGCTTGTGTTTTCACCCTCACCCAACCCTCTCCCGTCGAGGGAGAGGGGTATCTTAAGGAAACCTCGAAGAATCGAGGCGAATTTTATTGAAACTGACGAAATGATTTTGACGGGAGAAAGTTTATGAGTGATGCCTACGACGTGATCGTGATCGGCGGTGGACCCGGCGGCTACGTGGCCGCGATCCGCGCCGCCCAGAACGGGCTCAAAACCGCCTGCATCGACAACTGGCAGGATCGTGAAAACAAGCACGCCTTCGGTGGCACCTGCCTCAATGCGGGCTGCATCCCGTCGAAGGCACTGCTCGAAGCCTCCGAACTTTACGAGCGCACCGGCCACGAATTCGGCGACTTCGGCATCAAGGTGGACAAGCTCGAACTCGATCTCGCGACCATGCAGAAGCGCCGGGCCGCCATCGTCAGCCAGCATACCGGCGGTATCGCGCAACTCTTCCAGGGCAACAAGGTGACGGGACTCCCCGGCACCGGCAAGCTCGGCAAGGGCGGCAAGGTGAGCTTCGAAGGTTTCGACGGCAAAAAGCAAACGCTCGAAGCGAAGAACGTGATTCTCGCCGCGGGTTCGGTGCCGGTCGAATTGAAATCGCTCGCCTTCGATCACGATACGATCGTGGATTCCTGGGACGCGCTCGAATTCGACGCCGTGCCGAAGCGCCTCGGCGTCATCGGCGCCGGCGTGATCGGGCTCGAAATGGGCAGCATCTGGCGCCGGCTCGGGAGCGAGGTGGTGATTCTCGAAGCGCTCGAGGAATTCCTGCCGATGGTGGACGAGCAGGTGGCGAAGGAAGCGCAGAAGCAGTACAAGAAGCAGGGTCTCGACATCCGGCTCGGCGTGAAGGTGACGGGCGCGAAAAAGAACAAGAACGGCGTCACGCTTTCCTACGAAACGAAGGACGGCAAGGAAACGCTCGAAGTGGACAAGGTACTGGTCGCGGT
Organism: Gammaproteobacteria bacterium; assembly: GCA_050739575.1. GTDB lineage: Bacteria > Pseudomonadota > Gammaproteobacteria > JAKDMP01 > JAKDMP01 > JBOIBN01. The sequence goes on along the minus strand of JBOIBN010000058.1, from coordinate 11,862 downwards.
TGGGCGCCGGCCGTATGCCGACGGCCTGCTTGAGAAGGATTCGGGCGTCGCCGTGGACGAGCGCGGCTTCATCAAGGTGGACGAAGAATGCCGCACCAACGTGAAGGGCGTGTGGGCGATCGGCGATGTCGTGCGCGGACCGATGCTCGCGCACAAGGCGAGCGAGGAGGGCGTCATGGCCGCCGACCTCATCGCGGGCAAGGTGGCCGAAGTCAACTACGAAGCCGTGCCGTCGGTTATTTATACCGCGCCGGAAGTTGCGTGGGTCGGCAAGAGCGAACAGCAGTTAAAGAAAGATGGCGTGCCGGTGAAGAGCGGCCGTTTCCCCTTCGTCGCCAACGGACGCGCGAACGCACTCGGCATGCCGGCCGGCATGGTGAAGATGATCGCGCACCAGGACACCGACGAAATTCTCGGCGTGCACATCGTCGGACCGTACGCGTCGGAGCTGATCGCCGAAGCTGTGCTCGCAATGGAATACCGGGCGAGCGCCGAAGACATCCAGCGCACGATGCACGCGCATCCGACCTTGTCGGAAGCGATGCACGAGGCGGCGCTTGCGGTGGACAAGCGCGCGCTGCACGTCGTCAACCGCCGCTGACCGAAAAACTACTGCGCTCGGCGCTTTGGCCGCAGGCGGTGCTCGGAATCCTCATTTACTCGCATGTAAACTGCGGTTCCTGCGCTCCGGCTGCGCCCAAAACCCCTTCGCTCGCTACGCTTTTCAGTAGCTTGGAAAGGGCAGGTTGGATCCGACCGCTCGCCGCCTGATCGTCCTGCGCCTCGCGCGCAGCGTCGGCCAAGGCGCGCTGGTCGTGGATCTTGCGCTGTATCTCAAGGAGCTCGGGTGGAGCGGCGTCGCGATCGGCGGCGTACTCGGTGCCACCGGCATCGTGGCGGCCACGCTCAGTCTCGCCGTCGGCATCGCGAGCGACCGCCTGGGGCGCAAGCCGTTCATCGTCGTGGCGGAAGTGCTCACCATCGTCTGCGCTGCGGTTGCGCTTGCAGCGGCCAATCCCTGGCTGCTCGTTCCCGCCATCGTATTCGCCGGCTTCGGCCGCGGCATGAACGGAGCGGCGAGCTTCTTCGGTCCCGCCGAACAGGCCTGGCTTGCAAGCGTCGTCGTCCGTACCGAGCGGGGGCGTGTGTACAGTCTCAACGTTGCCGCCGGCTCGATCGGCATGGCCGCCGGCGCGGCTCTCGCCGCCGTGCCCGCCGTGCTCGCACCTGCAATCGGCCTCGCACCCGCCTTCAGGCTGCTGTTTCTTATTCCTCTGGCGGGTGCGCTCGTTAGTCTCGCACTGCTCTGGTCCATGCGCGAGACACGCGACGCGCACTCGTTGCCCGAGCAAACGGAAGTACTCGGACGCGCGCGGCGCGGACGCGAGAACCGCCTGCTCGCAAGTCTGATGGGCTTGAACAGCGTGAACGGACTGGCCATCGGCCTCGTCAGCCCGCTGATCAGTTACTGGTTCGCGCTGCGTTTCGGCATCGGTCCGGCGGCGATCGCGCCTTTCATGGCGGCGACCTTCCTCGTGAGCGGATTCGCGGCGCTCGCGACCGGCCGACTCGCCGAACGCATCGGCGTCGTGCCGGCCGTCGTTTCCGCGCGCACCCTGGGCGTGTTGCTGCTCGTGCTGGTTCCGTTAATGCCGGCGTATGCGTTGGCTGCGGCGTTCTTTGCGTTGCGTTCCGCATTGAATAGGGGTTCGAATGGCGCCCGCCAGGCGCTCGTCGTATCTCTGGTCGGCGACGAGCGGCGCGGTCTCGCGGTGAGTCTCAATACCGCTTCTTTCCAGTACGCGCAGGGTGTCGGCCCGGCCATTTCAGGCGCGCTGCTCGACGCGGGCCAGCTTCTGATACCGTTCTTCGTCGCGGCCGGACTGCAACTGCTCTATGTGTTCGGCTACTGGCGCGTCTTCCGTCGCCACGATCCGTCACGGCCGCCGCCCGTAGAGTGAACCGGCGGCCGTTCAGCCGACAGCCTTGGGTAAAATCCAACGTCCGGTTCAGCTGCGCGCGCAGTCTGCGCGCCGAGCGAGGTTTTAGCACGAGGTTTAAGGGCCAGGTCTCGCACCGTAACACTCGCGTTCGAAATGTTGGCGATCGTGTAACAATGCGAGACCTGCCCCCGCTTCCGCGTGCGTGCCGCTTCGCGCGTGACCCCGCTTCGCGACGCGCTTCGCGACGAGCATCCGGTGAAAGATGCGAACCCCACGAGCCACACCCCCGTCACCGAACTCAGTCTACCGAATACGCCGCAACCTCGTCAGCTGCAAAATCCTAAGATAGACCCCTTAGTCCTGACCTGATTAGGTCCCGACAGGCGGCGTGTGAATAAACTCACCTGAGTAAAATTTTATTGCGATACAGCAGCTGGGACACTTTAAATCTCCCTCTACTGTTTCCGCATCAGCTTGGTACCAAAATATATCCTTCGAACATTTTGGGCAGACACCCTTCCAAGCACCTTTTTCATAACTTTTTGTTACTATTCCGTAAATAATCATTGGGATGCCGATTATTGCTCCTAATACGGTAAAGCACAAAAACAGGCCTCCTAATACCAGCAACCCTTTATTTTTATGTCGTTCTGCAATATCGATTTTTACCTCTGGATCGTAGGTGGCTTGCGACTTACAGAGATCAATCATCTGAGCACCCATTAAAATTGAATCGAAACGTATAACGTTCACGTTGAGCCGCGCGCCGGCGAGGCGCGTCGGCATCGAACGCGTCGTTATGCATTCTCTTCCCCAAAACGCATGACTGCATCAAGCAATCCTTTTGCAAGAAGGCGAACTTCAGATACAGAATAGGATGCCGCCTTTTGCTCGAATGAGTAACGCCCTTCCTCAAAATAGTTCGAGCACTCCCTCAACAACGGATGAAGTTCCTTTCCCGTGCATGACGCAAACTGGTCCTCAATGACCCTTTGCGTTTCAGGCTTTAGCTTCCGAAAAACTGAATTAAGATCATGGCCTCTCACCGAAGATTCAATATTCGAGGCCATCAACAAGCCCTCAGGGGTGACTTCAGAAAGCTTCATGAGACCTTCAGAAGACTTAAGGCTCAACTCGCAAGAAAATGCGTAGTTGACAATTAAGGGATAAACGTATCGTGAAATATCGAGATCGCTTGCGGACCAAATATACTCGGCAGAATTATAGAACTGTTCCGCTGCCATCCATATATGACCATTTGGGCGCGTTTTCATGGCCCCCTCAGTTATCTGCATAACGCGGTTGTGAATTGAGCCGCACCCGCGGCGCGGTGCCGCTCGAACGAGGAGTTCGGCAGGGCTTCGCGCCGAACTCCTCGTTCCAACTCGCAACCGCGTTCAGCGGCGCGAAGCGCCGCTGAACTAGAAATAGACGAACTGAAATATAGCAGGCGGGTTCGTCTAAACCAAGCCAAAATCTGCCATATTCTATTACTGGAAGACATGGCTATTTACGTTCATGATTATACAACCTAAAATTTTCGGGATGAACACGATTAGACAAATCGCCGATAAACCTAAACTGCTTGATCGGAGGTGGCATAAAATTCGTCTCAAGCATTACGGCATTTGTATATGTTTCAAAGTACTTCATCTAATACTGCAAAGCTTTGTCGGGCGTCATAAGCCCAGAACCAACTGAAGCCCTTCATCGATCTGAGATACGATCCTGCCGGGAAGCGTTTTGATTTTCGAGGTGAGCAATGAGCGGTCGAGCGTCAGGATCTGCGATACGTTGACGACCGAAGCTTTGGGCAAGCCGGATTCCGATTTTGCCAGGCGGACGTTGCCGACCGCGGCCGCCAGGGAAAGATTCGAAGTGATTACAGTCACAATAGCCGTAGAAATACGGCTTTCATTGAAGGGGTTGGATTGAATGATCAGCACAGGGCGTCGAAAGCCCGGCCCGGAACCGGTTGGATCGGGCAGGGACGCCCACCAAAGCTCACCACGTTTCATGTTCTATAGACGAGAATTGCGCTTGTACCAACGGCTTTTCTAATGCCGAATCTTCCTGGCCATAGATCTCGTTGAGCTTGGCGGTGACGGCTTCCGGGCTATACCGTGACAGGTACTCTTGCAGGGCTTCGGCGAAGAGTTGACTGCGCGGCATGCGGCGTTGCTTGGCCAAACGCTCTGCCGCGTCAAAGATAGGATCGGGAACTGAGATGGCTACTTTCATGGCGCAATAGTATCACCACGGTATGACCAATGCAATCGTAATGCCGACCCCCGGTTTCAGCCGACGACGATGCCCCAACTGGCGGTGACGGATTCGCCCGGTTCAAGACGGATCACGCCTTCGCCGGTTGCAAAGCCGTTCGGCGCGCAGGTCATGGGTTCGACCGCGAGTCCGAGCCGCCGTCGCGCCGGGGCGAGGGTGTCGCCGGTGTAGATTTCGAGATAGCGAAAGTACTCGTCCGCCCAAAAACTTACCCGCCGACCTTCGGGAGAAATGAGGCGCGCCCAGGCTCTGCCGTTCGCATCGCGTGCAAGTTTGGTGAAGGCGTAGTCAATCTTCTGCGTGCCGATGACGCGTCCGCTGCGAAAGTCGTAGGGCGAGCCTGCCACGGTTTCAGTGCCGGTGGGAATCTTTCGATCATCGGTCGGCAGCCATTCCTCCGCGTCGAGTTCGAGACTGAGCGGATCGATTTTTTCCGTGCCGCAGCGAAGATACGGATGCTGGCCGCAGCCATAGGGGCAGGTCCGGTCGCCGAGATTGGTCGCGGTGATGCGTGTGGTGAGGCTGTCTTCGTCGAGCGAGTAGGCGACGGCGATATCCAGGGTGAACGGATAGCCCGGCTGCGGGTGCAGCACCGAGCCGACGACGATGCGGTTTGCATCGTGCTCGCGCAGTGTCCAGTTGCGCCAGCGCAGAAAGCCGTGGATGGCGTTATGCAACTTGGGTTCGGTGAGCGTCAGTTGGTAATCGTTGCCGTCGAAGGAATAGCGGCCGTCGCGGATGCGGTTCGGCCACGGCACGAGCGGCATGTTGTGGGCGCCGTCGCAGATTGCATCGAGCGGGAAGGGATCGAGGACGGCGATGCCGTCCAGTTCGTATTCGCGCAATCCGCCGCCGACTTCGACCACGGTGGCGCGGGCGGCGCCCGATCTCCCGTCGTAACGGATCGTCCACTGCTGTCCGGAAGGCGCGGTTCCCTGCATGGTTTTCACAACATTGGATGTTAGCGCATAATATCGCGCCTGCGTTTTCGCGCTGGGGAAATGCCTCTTCGGCGTCTGTCTCAGGGCAAAGGAATCCCTGATTTATAGTCTTCTCTATGGGATCAGTAAGACTCCCGCCTTTGAGGCGGCCTATTGCGTTTTTACTCCTTCTCCCCTTGCGGAGAAGGTGGGGATGAGGGGTTGCGCCGCGAAGCGGCGCTGCTTGATTCCCCCTCACCCTGACCCTCTCCCGCGCGGGAAGAGGGGATAACTACTTCGGATGGAATGTAAGAAAGATGCAGGACAAAGCACGCTCATCGCTCTTCGCCAACCGGGATTTCAGCCTGCTGTTCGGAGGCAGCTCGGTTTCCGCGCTCGGCGACCAGTTCACTCTGGTGGCGCTGCCGTGGCTGGTGTTGAAGCTGACGGGAAATCCCGCGGCGCTCGGCGTCGTGCTGGCCGTGATGGCATTGCCGCGCGCCGTTTTCATGTTGATCGGCGGCGCGGTGGTGGACCGGATGTCGCCGCGGCGGGTGCTGTTGGCTGCGCGTGCGTTCAATACCGTGTTCATCGCCATTCTGGCCGCGCTGGTGTTGACCGGCGCGATTCGGATGTGGATGATCTACCTGCTTGCGCTGGGGATCGGTTTGTCCACGGCGTTCGCCTATCCGGCGGGTTCTGCGATCCTGCCGCAACTGGTGAAGCGCGAACAACTGCGAAGCGCGAATGCACTGTTCATGGGCATGCGTCAGCTCACGCTGTTCGTCGGTCCGGCGCTGGCCGGTCTCGTCATCAGCGTCGGCGCCGTCGGCGGACATCACCGGACGCTCGTCGATGCGGGCGGCATGGGGCTTGCCTTCACTATCGATGCGGTGAGTTTCCTGTTCTCGCTCGCGTCCCTGGCGATGGTCCGCGTCCACAGCGATTTTCATCCGCCGAAACCGACCGGCGGAGTGCTGGCGGACGTGGCGGCTGGGATACGCGCCGTTTGGGCGGATCTGCCGCTGCGCGCCTTCATCCTCTACGCCGGGCTCGTGTCGGTGCTTGTGGGCGGCCCGATCCAGGTCGGCTTGCCGGTGCTGGCGGATACGCGCCTTAATATGGGTGCGGCTTCACTGGGAATACTGATGACCGCGAACGGCGGCGGCGTCCTCGTCGGCAGCTTCCTGTCCGGTTACGGCGCGCGTCTCGTGCGCGGCCGGCTCGGCCTCATGGTGCTGTGCATAGACGCCATTGTCGGACTGACGCTCGCCGCGCTGGCACTGATTCATGTGACGCTCACCGGTGCGGTGTTGCTGGCCTGTGTCGGTGTGCTCGGCGGTATCGCGCAGATCGCGATTGTGACGTGGATACAGCAGCGGGTGCCTCAGGAGATGATGGGACGCACCATGAGCATATTGCTGTTTACTTTCCTGGGTCTGGGGCCGTTGTCGGCGGCGGCGGCGGGCGGCCTTCTCAAGGTGATTTCGCTGCCGACCCTATTCGTTTGCGCCGGCTTCATGCTGACTGCGATTGCGCTGGCCTGCCTCGGCAGCCCGTCGTTGCGCAGCATCGGCGTGGTACGGCCGGCGCCGCAATAGCATGCGGCCGGCAGCGGCGTTTCTGCCGTTGGTTTAAGTAGCGCATCGTCGCGATATCGGCCGGAGCCGGTATCATGATCGCTCGCGCCGCCACAGTCTGCGGCATTTTTTCATCAAGCAGGAGAGTCGATTATGCCGAGGGCACGCGCCAGCCACATTCTTGTTTCCGACCGGGAAACCTGCGCGGGATTGAAGACCGAGATCGAGGAAGGGGCCGACTTTGCCGCCTTGGCGAAAACGCACTCTCAATGTCCTTCGGGCAAGAAAGGCGGCGATCTGGGCGAATTCGGTCCCGGCCAGATGGTGAGGGAGTTCGACCAGGTGGTATTCAGCGCCCCCGTAGGCGAAGTCCAAGGTCCGGTCAAGACGCAGTTCGGCTACCACCTGGTCAAGGTCACCCGGCGCACCGATTGACCGCCACTTTTTAGACGTTCCCCGCGAGCCGTGCGGCGGACCCGGAAAGCCTTGGGCGGCACCATTTTTGATCGTGAAGAGGTAAACTAGCGCACCTTTTGCGGACCGCCCCCCCATGCACGATCTGATCAACGTCATCGTGCTCGGCCTCATCGAGGGTATCACTGAGTTCCTGCCGATCTCCTCGACCGGGCACCTGCTGATTGCCGAACACTGGTTGGGGGCGCGTTCGGATCTGTTCACCGTCGGCATCCAGGCCGGCGCCATCCTTGCCATTACGCTGGTGTACTGGCGGCGCATCTGGGCGCTGCTGACCCAGTGGGGCGATCGGGCCAATCTCGTTTATCTTGCCAAGCTGATCGTGGCCTTCCTGATCACGGCCGGGATTGGCTTTGTCGCCGTGAGCGCCGGCTTTCAATTGCCGACCAACTTGAAACCGATTGCCTGGGCGCTCATTATCGGCGGCGTGTGGATGATTATCGCCGAGCGGATCTCGGAGTGGCGTGCAAAACGCGCGAAAGAGGCCCACTCGATTATGATTATGGATGGCGAGGAAGTGCGGTACGTGACGCCGGGATACGATCCCACGAAGATCACCTGGACTGTTGCGATCCTGGTCGGCATTGCGCAGATGATCGCCGGTATCTTTCCCGGCACCTCACGCTCGGCCGCGACCATCTTTGCCGCGATGCTGTTCGGCACCCACGATCGTTCTGCGGCAACCGAGTTCGCGTTTCTGGTCGGCATACCGACCATGTATGCGGCGACCGGCTATGAATTTTACAAGGTGCACGAATCAGGGGCTGCGGTGCACCAGAACTGGGGCGCACTCGGAATCGGCTTCGTGGTCTCGATGATCGTCGCCTTCATCGCCGTGAAATGGCTGCTCAACTACATCCGCACCCACAACTTTATACCGTTTGCGATCTACCGCATCCTCCTCGGCATCGCCGTACTGGTGATTCTAGCCGTCGGCGCTTGAATTAAGGAAGCTCTGAGTAAGTTAGGGAAACTCTGATCAATTCGTCCGTGAATTGATCAGAGACGACGAGTCGGGCACATGTCCGGACTTGTCTTACGCCGAATCAAGCACTTGCGTGCTCGATTCGCGGTGGTGCATCCATGCACCACACGGCATCTCTAGAATAAATCAAAGGTTCCTTAGAGCTTCCTTATCCCGGAATGCGGCCGCGCAACGATTCGGCGTCGATCGGACCCGGCTGTGCGATGAGTTTGCGCGCGACAGGCACTTGGTCCCACACGTTCCAAAGTAGAACGCCGCGCACGCGTCCGCCGTCGAGATAATAGATCACGCCTTCGCGATTCGGTCGGTGCCAATCTTCGAATATCTCCAGGCGGGTATCGAGCAGTCCGACCGCCTCGTACCCGAGATCGAAGAGATCCGAATAAAAGAACGGTAACGTGTCATAAGGCGTGCCGTCGCCGGTCATCGCCCGCCCGGCGTGACCGCCCATGCCGAGTGCCGCGTCCTCGTGCTCGACGCGCAGGCGTCGTCCGAGTGACGGATTGGAAAAGTTGGCGACATCGCCGGCGGCCCAGATGTCGGGATCGCTCGTGCGCAGATTTGCATCCACGACGATGCCGTTGTCTGTCGCGAGCCCGGCCTTTTCGGCAAGTTCGACATTGGGCGTTACGCCGAGACCCGCCACCACCGCATCGGCATGCAGTGTTTTTCCGTCCGATAGCGTGAATTCAACGCCGTCCTTCTTGCTTTTCCCCGCGCTCACCGTCACGCCGGTGCGGAGTTCCACACCCTTGTCGCGATAGTATTCATTGAGAAAGTCGCTCAGGCCCTTCGGATAACGCGTGGCGCCGAGGCTCGGTTCGGGAAACAGCATCGTCACCTTGCAACCGTTGCTCGCCAGCGAAGCTGCAATCTCGCTGCCGATGAAACCGCCTCCGACGACCGCGATGTGTGCATCGGCGACGGCGTAGCGTCGCAGTGCATGGTAGTCGTCCAGCGTGCGGTAGTTGATGACGCGCTCGCCGTCGAACGACAGCCGCCTCGGCGTGGCGCCGGTCGCGAGCAGCAGACGGCGGTAATGGTAAACGTCGCCATGGTCGTCGCGAACGGATTTCGCGCCGCGATCGAGCGCCTCGACACGCCGGTCAAGGTGCAGTTCGGCGCCGCTCTTCGCGGTGCCGAGGTGAATGTCGGCTTCCTGTTTCTTGCCGCTCCACAGCGCCTTCGTGAGCGGTGGGCGCTGATAGGGCGGCACGCGTTCGGCGCCCACGATCTCGATGCTCGCGTCCGCGTCGCGTTCGCGAATACCCTTGGCGGCAGCGTGCGCCGTCATCCCGCCGCCAACGATCAGGTAATCGTAACGATGTTCCATTTTAGTTACTCCTTTATCCAATATTTTGTTCTCTATTATGCGCTCGCAGGGTCTTCCGCCGGCTCTCTGACTGGAAAACGAGGCGTGAAGCGGTACACTGTGCCGGGGTTGTCAACCGGATTGCCCGATGCCGCTTATCGAAATACTCTTGATAGTGCTCGTTGCTACGGTCGTGCTGCTGCTCGTGCTGCAAGTCATGCTACTCACGCGCGGTCGCGGCGACAGCGGGCTGGGCCCACGGTTGGATGCGCTGAAGGACGACAACGACCGCATAGAACGTGTGCTGCGCGAAGAGCAGCGTGCCGGCCGCGGCGAACTCGCCCAATCGTTCGACCAGTTTCGCGGCCACGTGCAACAGCAAATGGATGCCATGAGCGCGCAGCAGCGCGAACGTCTCGAAAGTTTCGGCACGCGTCTCGTCGAATTGACCGAGCGCACCGACCGTGGCTTGCTGCAACTGCGTAGCGGCCTCGCGGAAGACTCGCGCAAGACGCGCGAGGAAAGCACGCTGACTTTGAAAAATTTCGGCACCATGCTGGAGCAGCGCTTGGCTCAGCTCACCGGCGACAACGAAAAGCGCATGGGCGACATGCGCGTGACGCTCGAAGCGCGTCTCAAGGCCATACAGGATGACAACGAGAAGCAGCTTGAAAAGATGCGCGCGACTGTGGATGAAAAACTCCAGACGACATTGGAGACGCGCCTCGGCCAATCCTTCAAGCTGGTTTCCGAACGCCTTGAAGCCGTGCAGCGCGGCCTGGGCGAAATGCAGACGCTCGCCACTGGCGTCGGCGATCTCAAGCGTGTGCTGACCAACGTCAAGACCCGCGGCATCTTCGGCGAGGTGCAGCTTGCTGCGCTGCTGGAAGACGTGCTGACGGTCGAGCAGTATTCAGCCAACGTCGCCACCCGACCCGGCAGCAACGAACGCGTCGAATTTGCCATCCGGTTCCCCGGGCAGGATCGCGACGCCCCGGTATGGCTGCCAATAGATGCCAAGTTTCCGCGCGAGGACTACGAGCGCCTGCTCGATGCACAGGAACGCGCCGATCCGGCGGCCGCCGAGGCTGCCGCTGCGGCGTTGGAGCGGCGCATGCGGGACGAGGCGAGAAGTATTGTCGCCAAGTACGTCGCTCCACCGTACACCACCGAATTCGCGATCCTGTTTTTGCCGACCGAGGGACTCTATGCAGAAGTATTGCGTCGGCCAGGGCTGGTCGATTCACTGCAACGCGAATATCGCGTGACGGTTGTTGGTCCAACCAACCTTCATGCGTATTTGAATAGCCTGCAGATGGGTTTTCGTACGCTGGCCATACAAAAGCGCTCCGGCGAAGTCTGGCAGTTACTGGGCGCGGTCAAGAGCGAATTCGGAAAATTCTCTGGCATCCTCGAAAAGGCCGAAAAGCAGATCAGCACGGTCGGCAAGAGTATCCGCGAAGCCGGACGCAAGACGCGGACCATTGAGCGCCGCCTGCGCGGTGTCGAATCGTTGAGCGGCGGCGGCGACGAAAAGCTGCTGGACGACGACGCACTCCTGCCCACATCCGAACCCGAACCCAATAACGGCAACGAGTACGAGTAAGTGCGATTCAATCACAATGCACGCATGCCTTGAGGTCCAGTACCTTGAGTGTAGGCCTTGCAATCGACATCACCGATGGCGACGGGCTTATCCTTTCGGTCATTAAGGTATAGGGCGGAAGCAGTTGTAAATCAAACGTAAGACCTGCCCCCTGCTTGCGTACTGGAGTAAATAGTGAAACTGACCAGGGAGCATGGCTCCAGTAGCGGTCCTGCGATTCGTATAGCTATCCCGCTGCTGGTTGTTGCTATTTTCGCATCACTAGCCGGTTGCCATGCTAGCGGAACCATTTGGGCCGCCGACGTTAAATCTCCAAATGGACTCTGGCTCGCAAGTGCCCGAACAGTGGAATACGGTGGTCCTGGAAACGCTGGCCTGTTTACTTATGTATATCTGAAACCGACCAGCGGGTCACAATCCATGGTTCAGATATTGGAGTTCGATGACTACTACGTGAATCCTCTAAGTTCACGTATGTCTCACGTGTGTCTATGAAATGGTTAAGTTCATCGCATTTAGAAGTAGCCTATGAAGGAGGCGTAACTCTCGACTTTCAAGCAGTTAAATGTTGCGCTGGTATCGACATTTCGGTGCGACGCGTTCCAAACAAAACGACGGCAGCTTCGGACAGGTGATCCGGTAATCCCCCCATTATTAGCGGCAGCCAGAAGTAGGGTTTAGGCCGCCATGGCCAACTTCTGCATGGGCGTCACCCCGCCGATGCCCATGTTGGGCCGCTCGTGATTATAGGTCCATAAC
>JBOIBN010000057.1:0-14554 GCA_050739575.1 Gammaproteobacteria bacterium | reverse complement strand
CGCCCGATCGGCGCGTTCCTGTTCGCGGGCCCGACGGGCGTCGGCAAGACCGAGGTCACGCGCCAGCTCGCGAGTCTCCTCGGCATCCCGCTGATACGTTTCGACATGTCGGAATACATGGAACGGCACACGGTCTCGCGCCTGATCGGTGCGCCGCCCGGTTATGTCGGCTTCGATCAGGGCGGACTCCTCACCGAGGAAATCATCAAGAACCCGCACGCGGTGCTGCTGCTCGACGAGATCGAGAAAGCGCACCAGGACGTCTTCAACCTGCTGCTCCAGGTTATGGATCACGGCACGCTGACCGACAACAACGGCCGCAAGGCCGACTTCCGCAACGTCGTCATCGTGATGACCACCAATGCCGGCGCCCAGGAAATGAGCCGGCGGACCATGGGTTTCACGCTGCAGGATCATGCCCCCGACGGCATGGAGGCAATCCGCCGGATGTTCGCGCCCGAGTTCCGCAACCGCCTCGATGCCGTCATCCAGTTCGACAGTCTGGCGCCGGACACGATCCTGCGCGTCGTGGACAAGTTCCTCATCGAACTCGAAGCGCAGCTCGACGAAAAGCATGTCGTGCTCGAGGTGACCGAGGATGCCCGCCGCTGGCTCGCCGAACACGGCTACGATCCGAAGATGGGCGCGCGCCCGATGGCGCGCGTGATTCAGGAGCGGATCAAGGCCCCGCTCGCCGAGGAACTCCTCTTCGGCCGCCTCGCGAACGGCGGCCGCGCGACCGTCGCCGTCCACGGCGGCGATCTCGCGCTCGAAATCGCCGCTACCGACAAGCGCGAAACCGCGTCCGTCTCCGACTGAATCGTCGAAGTCGGCGAGACCGGGCGCGAGGCGCAAACGGGGTAAACATGAGTTCACTTGTTCGTCAACGCATCCGAGGCCGTGTTCACGATCTCGACGAGAACATGCAGGTGCGACGCATGTTGCCTTCGCAGGAGCATCGCACCATCGGGCCGTTCGCATTCTTCGATCACATGGGGCCGGTGACGTTCTCCCCGATGCAGGCCATGGACGTGCGCCCGCACCCGCACATCGGGCTCGCCACCGTTACCTATCTGTGGGAAGGCCGCGTCGAGCACCGCGACAGCCTGGGCAACACGCAGTTGATCGAGCCGGGTGCGGTCAACTGGATGACCAGCGGCCGCGGCATCGTTCACTCCGAGCGTACCGCGGCGGCCGATCGCGGCCGCGAGCAACGCGTACATGGTTTACAGCTCTGGGTGGCGTTACCGCTGAACCATGAACAGGATGCGCCTTCGTTTCGGCACACCGCGGCGAGCGAACTGCCGGAAGCGGCCGTGGGCGATGCAAGACTCCGCGTGGTCGCGGGCCAGGCCTATGGCGCCACCTCGCCGGTACCGGTACTGAGCGAACTGTTTTATGTGGATGCACGGGTTCCCGCCGGCGGCAAACTGCCGTTGCCGACGGAGCATGTACAGCGCGCGGCGTACGTGATCGAAGGTGAGCTTCGTATCGGTACAGAGCAGATGGAACCCAAAGAAATCGTCGTGTTCGAGTCCGGCGCCGATATCGAACTCGTTGCCGGGACCGACACCCACGTGGTGCTGTTCGGCGGCGCGCCCCTGGATGCGCCGCGCTATATCTGGTGGAATTACATCGCGAGCAGCGAGGCTCGCATCGAACAGGCGCAACGTGATTGGCGGGAAGACCGCCTGGGCCATGTAACGGGCGATCCCGAGCGCATCCCGTTACCGCAAGCGCGTCCGCCGTTGCGCTTGTCGCCGGAATGACGGAATCGTTACAGTGGAGTGAGCGTCGAAGCGCGAGCGAGATGTATCGCGCCGAGCCAGGTGACGGAGTTCATTTCTTTCAGGCGGCTTGCGATGCGCAGGAATTCGAAGCGGAACCGGTTGCCGTCGTATAACTCCGCGGGCAGTGCTGCTGCCGCGGCCACGAACACGGTACGAGATTCATAGAGCACGTCTACAATTGCGATGAAACGGCGCGCCGCATCGAGCGCCTCATCGTCGAGCAGAGGTACGCCGGCGAGAAGAATCGTGCGGTAGCGCTTGGCAAGTTGGATATAGTCCGAGGCATTTCGCGGTCCTTCGCAAAGTCCGGCGAAGTCGGCCAGCAGCGTATCGTCGCTCGTCCCGGCAACGGTGATTGCGCGGCCCTTGACGCGAATTTCCGCGGGATGCGGGCGAGTGCCGGCGAGTCTTTGAAACAGCTGCGCAAGTTCGCGTCGTCCCGCTTCGGGTTCGATTACGCGCCAGGCGCCTCCGACACCGATGTGCTCGGCGCGATAGTCGTGGGCACCGGCGACGGCGATGACTTCGCAGTGTTGTTCCAGGGCCGCAATGGCGGGCAGGAAGCGTTCGCGCTGGAGACCGTCGCGATAAAGACCGGAGGGCGGCGGGTTGGCGGTCGCGACCAGAGCGACACCCTCGGCGAAGAGCGCCTGCAACAAGGGGCCGAGGAGCATGGCATCGGCGATGTCCTCGACCAGCAATTCATCGAAGCAGAGCACGCGCACGCGTCGCGCGAGATCGCGGGCGAGCCGGGGCAGGGGGTCGCGATGATCGCGCAGCCGCCGGAGCGGTGCATGAACTTCTTCCTGCATAAAGGCGTGGAAGTGTCGCCTGAGCTTGTCCTCGATCGGCAGATTGCGGAAGAACAGATTCATCAACCAGGTTTTGCCGCGCCCGACCGGGCCGTAAAGATAAACGCCGCGCGATGTTGGGCTGCGTCCAAAAGCTCGTCGCTGCGTAAGTTCGCGCTCCAGGCGCGCGAGCGCGGCAAGCGCCTCGTCTTGCGCCGGATCGGCTTCGATGCGTCCGTCCGCGACAGCTTCCCGCCAGGCCGCTTCGATTCTCGTGCTCGCCAGGGAGTTCATCGGCCCGCAACACCGAACGCGCAAGAGGCGACAGTGTAGCGGAGCGCCCGCGCAGGCTTGCATTGCGCACGCCGGCAGGATAGCCTCGGCAACGTCAGTCACGATCCGGACCGGATGAAACATCTTCTCGCGCTCGATCAGGGCACGACCGGCAGCCGCGCCCTCGTTTTCGATCTCGCCGGCAAGTGCGTGACGGAGTCGCATCGCGAATTCGCGCAAAGCTATCCGCGGCCCGGCTGGATCGAGCACGATCCGGCCCTGCTCTGGACCTCGCAGCGCGAGGCCGCCGAAGCCGCATTGCGGGAAGCCGGCTTGCACGCCGCGGATATCGTCGCCGTCGGCATCGCCAACCAGCGCGAGACGACGATGCTGTGGGAGCGTGCGAGCGGAAAACCGATCGCGCCGGCCATCGTCTGGCAGGATCGGCGCACGGCATCGTTTTGCGCCGACTTGCGCGAGAGCGGCGCGGAGACGATGGTGCGCGAAAAGACCGGGCTTACACTCGATCCTTACTTTTCGGCGACCAAGATCGCCTGGCTGCTCGATCACGTGGGCGGCGCACGGGAACGGGCCGGACGCGGCGAACTCGCCTTCGGCACGGTGGACAGTTGGCTGATCTGGAATCTCACCGATGGCCGAGTGCACGCCACCGACGTCACCAATGCGTCGCGTACGCTACTGTTCGACATTCACAAGCTCGAATGGGACGATGCGCTGCTCGAACTCTTCGACATCCCGCGCGCATTGTTGCCGGAAGTCCGTCCGTCGGCCGCGCATTTCGGCAGAGCGCGGCTTGCGGACGGTGAAATCGCGATCACCGGCGTCGCCGGCGACCAGCAGGCGGCGCTGATCGGACAAGCCTGCCTCGAACCCGGGCTCGCGAAGAACACCTACGGCACCGGCGCCTTCGTCGTCGTCAACACCGGGCACGAGGCGGTTGCGAACGACAAATTGCTGACGACGCTCGCCTGGCAACTGCCGGACGCCAAACCCGTGTATGCGCTCGAGGGTTCCATCTTCGTCGCCGGTGCGGCGGTGCAGTGGTTGCGCGACGGGCTCGGTCTAATCCGCACCGCGGAAGAAATCGAGATGCTCGCCTTGCAGGTGCCCGACAACGGCGGCGTGAGCTTCGTCCCCGCGCTTGCCGGACTCGGTGCGCCGTTCTGGGATCCGCACGCCCGCGGCACGCTGCTCGGGCTCACGCGCGGGACGACGGCGGCGCACATCGCGCGCGCAACGCTCGAGGCGATCGCGTTTCGCACCCGCGACGTGATCGAAGCCATGACCTTGCCTTCGGGCGCTACGCTGCATGAGTTACGGGCGGACGGCGGCGCCGCGCGGAATAATTTACTGATGCGGATTCAGGCCGACCTGCTCGGCGTGCCGGTCCTGCGCCCGCGTGTCACCGAAACGACGGCGCTCGGCGCCGCCCTGCTCGCGGGTGTCGGTGCCGGTGTCCTGAAGTTTGAGGATGTGGCACGGATATGGCAGTCGGAGCGCCGTTTCGAACCCGCGCTTGACGCGAACGATCGCGACCGGCGCTACGCCGAATGGCGCCGCGCCTGCGAACGGGCACGCGATTGGGCGCAGGAGATAACGACGTGAGCGGCATGGATCGTGCGGCGAACCTTGCACGGCTCGCGCACGAAGACTTCGATGTCCTCGTTATCGGCGGCGGCGCGACCGGTGCGGGCGTTGCGCTCGATGCTGCTTCGCGCGGATTGCGTACGGCGCTGGTCGAGCGCGGCGACTTCGCTTGCGGCACCTCCAGCCGTTCGACCAAGCTCGTGCACGGCGGCGTGCGTTATCTGGAAGCCGCCGTGGCGCATCTCGATCGTGCGCAGTTTCATCTCGTGCGCGAGGCGTTGGCCGAACGTGCGGCGCTGCTCGCGATCGCGCCGCATCTCGTGCATCCGCTGCGCACCGTCGTGCCTGCCTATTCGCTGCGCGAGGCGCTCTTTTACCGTATCGGCTTGTGGTTGTACGACCGCGCCGCGGGCGAGGCCGCGATCGGCCGCAGTCATTTCGTCTCGCGCGCCGCCATGCTTCGCTCCTTTCCACGGCTGCGTACGCACGGACTCCGCGGCGGCGTCGCCTATTACGACGGCCAGTTCAACGACGCACGCATGAACGTAACCGTCATTGCGACGGCAGCGCGCGAAGGCGCTGTCGTCGCCAACTATGCCGAAGCCACGGCGCTCGTCGAAGAGCGTGGTCGCATCGCGGGTGCCCGGTTGCGCGATCAGACGAACGACAATGAGTTTTCCATCCGCGCACGTGCGGTGGTGAATGCGACCGGTCCGTTCAGCGATGCGCTCCGACGACTGGAGGAGCCGAACGTCAAACCCTTGCTCGCCACCAGCCGCGGCACCCATCTCGCGCTCGACCGGACCTGGGCGCCGGGCGAAGACGGATTGCTGATTCCGAAAACTTCCGACGGCCGTGTGCTTTTTCTGCTGCCCTGGGAAGGGGGAACGATTGCGGGTACGACCGACATACGTTCGGAACCGACGAGCGATCCGGAGCCGAGCGCGGAAGAGTTGACTTATCTGTTCGGACAACTGGCCGAATGGCTGGAACCTGCGCCGACGCCATCGGATTTACGCGCGGCCTGGGCGGGATTGCGCCCGCTCATCGCCGAGGGTGCGACCGGCACCGCACGCATCGTGCGCGAGCATCACATCGAAGTCGGCCCCAAGGGACTCGTCAGCATCGCCGGCGGCAAATGGACGACCTATCGCCTGATGGCGGAAGAAACGGTGGATCGCGTGATTGAAACGGCGGGATTCACGCCACGCAACGCCTGCCGCACGCGCAAATTGCTTCTCGTCGGCGCCGACGGCTATCACGCGGAACTTGCGACAGAACTTGCCGTTCGCTATGCGCTTGACGACGCTGCTGCGGTGCACCTCGCCCGCGCCTACGGCAGCACCGCGAGTGAATTGATCGCCGCAGGCGGCGAAACCGGTCGGCAGCGCCTTGTCACAGGCTACCCTTACATCCAGGCCGAAGTCCTGTGGGCCGTGCGTCAAGAGATGGCGCTGACGGCCGAAGACGTGCTCGCACGCCGCCTGCGCCTCGCCTTTCTCGATCGCGGTGCAGCCGAAGTCGCGCGTCCGCGTGTGGAGGTCTTGTTGCGCCCGACCGTATAAGGACACCCTCCGCGCCTGCGGCGTGGCTCCCATCACTTGCGAAGGAAGATTGACCGTATCCTTTGTAGGCTCGCGGCTTCCATATTTTTCGTTATTCCGGCGCATGGAACGCATTTGCCGGGCAGAAAGTCAGTCATCGGGACTCTCTCAGATCATTGGCGCGACGCGGCATACGCCGCCGAGTCGATCATGTCTTTTAGTGTTAGTTGCGCCGCTTCGCGTTGCATCGGCAATGCTTCCGGATTGGTGCGCTTGCCGGTCCGGAACAGGATCAGCTCGCGCACGATGTAGGTCGGCGAACGCCCCGCCAGCGGCGGAATGTCCCCGACGCCCTGCAGATCGGCGCCGTGGCAGGCTTCGCAGGACGGCGCGGTGCCAACACCTTTCGTCGCAATGACCGCACCGCGCGCGACGCTGCCGGGCGGCACGTAGGCAATATAGCCCGAATGCTCATCGCTCAACTGGTAGAGCCTGAAATCCACCGGTATTTCGACGATGCGCTCTCCGATCGGCTCGCGCGCGCCGCTATTGTCAGGCACCAACACGTAATCTTCCCAATGCGTTTTCGGCACGCTCGCGGTTTCGATTACCCGCGTTTGCGATATGAATTTCAGTTTCGAAAAATACACCGCGGCTTGTTGCAGATCGGCATCGGTGGCATTGAGGGCCTCCTTGGTCATGTTCTGCGTGGTGGGCCATGGACCTTTGCCGCGATCGCCGCTGCGAAACGCAGCGATCTGTTCAAGGATGTAAGCCTCCGACAAACCAGTCAGCGCCGCAGTTGCTGGGCCACCCCTGCCATCCGGATTATGGCATAGCGCACATGCCCAGGCCGGCTTATCGCCATGCGCGACGATACCTGGCATCGGCGGATGATCTTGCGGAAACCAGTCCGGGATTCTGTTGTCAATCTGCGCTTGCGTGTAAGCGCGCGTGCTGCCCGCAACGTGCACCACCTGATGCGGATTCGGCTTTGGTGCGGACGCATTTGGCGTGTTTGGATCAGGCGATTGCTGCTGGGGGAACGCCCACGCTTCCGCTGCAAGGATCGCGGCATTCTGCGTGCTTGCAGTACCGTTTACTGTGCCGGCGGCTGCGCCGACGGCAACCATGACCAGCAATGCCGCCACCGAGGTGGCCGTCATTTTCGTCGGGTTACAACGCATATCGAACCTCCATTCGGATGGAACGAATAACGCACCAATATCGCTTTCACTTCGCATACGCTGCTCGCGCTGGAGATAAAGCCTTCGGCGTGTACGGCAAACCCATCTTCTTCAGCAAATCCTTGAAGCGCGGGTCGTTGCGGATGGGGTCGAAGGCGGGCTGCCAGAAAATGTACTCGGCAGGTATCAGACCTGGCGATACACGTTCGAGCGCAGCCAAAGCTCCATCCCGATCGCCAAGGATGGCCAGCCGCCAGATGCGTGGGTACGGGGCAAGCCCCCAGCGTGCATCCGCGGGCACCGTCTTCAAGAGATAGAGCGCTGCAGGTCGCTTGGATGGATCGGTTATGGCCTCGACCAGTGGCGTGTAGGTCTGCGGATCCTGACCGACCAGTTTTGCCGCAACCCGTAATTGAACTTCCGCTTCTGGGTAATGGTGGCGGTAAATGGCTACATCCGCCGCCATGAACCGCGCCAGTGCGTATTGTGGGTAGGCAAGGATGGTATTTTGTATTTGTGCGGCCGCATCATCGAAGCGATGCAGCGCAGTCAACACGCCGATGCGTTCCACGGCGATGATGCCAGACAGTGGATCGAGTCGGCGTGCACGTTCGAGTTCGGCGAGCGAACGATCCAATTGTCCGGTGGCGAGCAGGAACTGCCCATACTGATTGATGGTTTCCGCATCGCTGGGAGCAAGCTTCAGGGCACGATGAAAGGCTGCATCGGCTTCCATCCACTTCCACTGGGCACGATACACATAGCCCAGTGCAACATAAGCCAGACTCACGTTGGGACTAATGCTCAAGGCGCGCTGCGCCGAAATTTGCGCCGCTGAATAGGCGATATCCGCTGGTTCGAGAAAGTAACTGGGTAAAAGTGCTTGTGTTTCTGCCAATGCACCCCACGCCTGCGCGTAGTCCGGGGCGATCTTTAGTGCGCTCTGGAACGTGGCCACCGCGTCGCGCAATCCGGGCCCACGTGCCGCCAGCAAAGCCAAGCCACGCAGATAGAAATCGTGCGCCCGCGGATCAATCGTCTGCTGGGCCACCAGTGGCCGGGACGCCCCACCGCTCCACTGTGCCCGCAGCTTGCCGGCGATAGCATTGGAGATTTCGTCCTCGATCGCGAAGATGTTGGTCAGCTTGCGGTCGTAGTTTTCCGACCACAATTGATAACCGCTGCGCGTGTCCACCAGTTGCACGGTGATGCGCACCTCGTCGCCCGCTTTCTGCACGCTGCCTTCCAGTACCGTGGCAACGCCGAGAACCTCGCCGACTTTGCGCAGATCCTCGTTCTTGTTGTTGAACTGGAACGCCGAAGTACGCCCGGCAACTTTCAGGTCCGGGATCTGTGCCAGCGCATTGAGGATTTCTTCGGTGATGCCGTCGCTGAAATACACCTGCTTCGGATCTCCGCTCAAGTTGA
Organism: Gammaproteobacteria bacterium; assembly: GCA_050739575.1. Taxonomy (GTDB): domain Bacteria; phylum Pseudomonadota; class Gammaproteobacteria; order JAKDMP01; family JAKDMP01; genus JBOIBN01. The sequence goes on along the minus strand of JBOIBN010000057.1, from coordinate 5,933 downwards.
CGAACGGCAGCACGGCGATGGATTTCGCGGGAATGATGGCCGTTGCCGCCTGCGGGAGTAGAGCCGCGGCGCGCGAGGTGCCGGCGGGAGCGTGTGCGATGTTCGCTGTCCCGCTCACCTGCAAGTTTGCCTGCGGACGATACATAAATTGTCGCCACGCCAGCACCGCGACCGCGGCCACAAGGATTGCGATGATCGCAAAATCAATCCGGCGCCCGGCCCGCCGCCGCGCCGGTGTTGGCACCGGCTCCTCCGATTCCGGCAACGTGTGGCGCACGCCCTCGGGCGTGACCTCGAAGGCCCAGGCAAGCAGAATCGCTACCGGAAAGAAGATTACGAAGACGCCGATCAGCACCTTCAGCACCCAGTGCGGGGCGCCGAAGGTGGGCAGCACGATGGCGGCAAGTTGCAGGAGCCAGGCTGTGACCGCATAGGCAATTGCCACGCGGTACACGTGGCGACGCTTGAGTTCGGCGAAGAACGAAGGTTTAGTGCTCATAGCGTGCTTGCCGATGTTGCGGGTAAGGCGGAGCTTGTCGCGCCGGGAACGACCTCGCCCGGCAGCGGCAAGCCCGCCTGCTTGCACAAGGCGGCAAAGCGCGGGTCGTGCTGGTAGGCCAGCACGAAGGGGTCGCTGAGCAGGCTCGCAATGAAATTCGGATCGTGTTGCTTCCAGGCGCGCTCCAGCCACTCGAACATCGGGTCGGGTTGTTTGCGCAGCGCATACAGATCGGCGACGAGATAAGGTTGGGTCTCGCCGTTCTTCGCAAGGTAATCCTGCAAGGCCGCGTCGGCCTGTTGGCGATCGCGGCCGATCTGTTGCGCCATGGCCCGTGCCCACGGACCGTACACAGGATCGGTTTCCTGTTTTGCAGCGCTGAGTGCGGCCGTTGCATCGCCGCGCAGAATGCCGATCTGCGCCAGGTACGAATACAGTCCCGGAGAATCCGGCTGCAAGACCAGAGCCTTGTTAAACGCCTGTTCGGCGGCGTCGAGCCGGCGCTGCCCCAACAGGGTGTATCCCAGGTTGACATAAAAGCCGGCGCGTAGCGGATCGGTGGCGATGGCCTTGCGATACAGCTCGACCGCTGCCCGCAATTGCCCGACGGTCTCGAGTCCTCCGGCCAGGAAATTCATGACGGTGTCATCGTTTGGCGCCAGCGCGAACGCCTGCCGATATTGGGCGAGCGCACCCATGGCGTCCCCATCGACGCTCGCCAGCAGGTAACCGCGATCCATGTGGGTCGTCGCCGCGTCCGGCGCCAATGCCTGCTGCTTGTCCGCCGCCGCGCGGGCTTGCGCATACGCCTGATGGCGCGCGTCGCCGGTCAGAAAGTACGACCCCAGAATGACCCAGGCGTTGGACAGCGTGCCCCAGGCATAGGCATAGTTCGGATCGAGCTTGAGCGCTTGCTGGAGCAATGCGATGCCTTGGCGAAGGCCGGCTTCGGTGACGTGCCTGGTGAGGACGCGCCCTTGGAGCATGAGCCGATAGGCTTCAACGTTGCCGCTGGGCGGCTTGTCGTCGGAGACGATGGCTTGGCCCATCAGCTTGATCTTGAGCGCCGTGGCGACGGCCCGACCGATCTGCGACTGGATCGCGAACACGTCCTTCAGTTGCCCGTCGTAGCTGTGCGCCCACACGCTAGAGCCGTCGTTCGTGCGGATCAGACTGACGATGACGCGGACGCGATCGCCCTGTTGGAACACCGAACCCTGGACCAGGTGGGCTACGCCGAGCGCCGCGCCGATCTGCGCGGAGCTGTCTTGGGAATCGCGGAACTGGAAGCTGGAATACTTGCCGATCACCTTCAGCCCGTTGATCTGGGTGAGGTCGGTGATCAGCTCCTCGGACAGGCCATCGGAGAAGTACTGTTGCTTCGGATCGCCGCTTTCGTTGGCGAGCGGCAGCACTGCGACGGATTTATCGGGGATGACGGTCGCCGGTGCAACCGCTTGGCCGGCCGGGACTCCCGAGGCGGCGGCGACCGTCGGGTGGGGCGAAGTCGCGGGCGGTTTCATGTTTAGCCGCCACACGAGTATCCCGACCGCGGCGGCAAGCACCGCGATGATCGTGAAGTTGAGCGTGCGCCCGATCCGTCGTCCTGTCGTCGCCGGGCGTGCCTCTTCGGAGTCGGCGGACTCGGTGCGGCGCACACCTTCGGGCGTAATCTCGAAGGCCCAGGCAAGCAGAATCGCTACCAGAAAGCCGATCACCAGAAAGGCGAACAGCAGTCGAATAGCCCACGAAGGCGCACCGAAGGCCGGGAACAGAATCGCCGCGAGTTGCAAGAGCAGCCAGGCCGCAACGATATAAGCAATCGCCACGCGGTACACGTGGCGGCGCTTGAGTTCGGCGAAGAACGACAGCTTGTTGCTCATGTCGTTGTGGCTGTCGCGGCGGCGGGTGCCGTGCCCGGCACCGGCAGGCCGACCTTGCGGCAGAAGGCGGCGAAGCGCGGATCGTTTTTATAGCGCAGGATGAACGGATCATAGAGTAAGTAGCTGATGCCGGTATCACGCGCGGCCCGGGCGCGGTCCAGCCACTTGAACATGTTGTCCGGATCCTTGCGCAGCGCGTACACCTCGGCAATCTGGTACGGACCGTCCGAGGCGTATTTGGCGATCAAGGTCTTCAGCGCGGCATCGGCGGCGGCCCTGTCATCATCAATCTGCAGGGCCATGGCCATGCCGATGGTATGCCACGGTCCGGGCGGGACACGCTGCGCATCCTGCAGCGCGGCCTTGGCGTTGCCGCGCTGTATCTCGATATTCGACAGGCTGCTATACAGGACGCCATTGTTTTTCTGCAGCGTCATCTGGGTACGCACAGCGCGCTCGGCGTCGTCCAGACGACCCTCTGCCGCGTAGTAGGCGGACAGGTGCGCATAAGAGAGCGCGTTCAGGGGATCGATCAGCAGCGCTTTATGGGTCAGCCCGATCGCTCGCAGGGTTTGTCCCAGGCTGGCCAGTGCCTGTCCGAGCAGCGCCATGGCGCGATCATCATTCGGAGCCAGCTGTAACGCGCGCTCGAATTCGGCTACTGCACCGGTCCAGTCGAAATCCCGCTTATAAAGCAGAAAGCCCCGTGCCAGGTGACCCGTGACCAGATTCTGATCGAGCGACAGCGCAGTGTCGGCCGCTGTCTGCGCATGCGCATAGGCATCCTGCGCCTGCACGCCACCGAGGTCCCCGGCGAGCGCCGTCCATGCGCCCGACTTCATCGCATACGCCTGTGCGTAACCGGGATCGATGCGGATCGCGGCGTCGTAGTATTGGATGCTTTTCCGAAGGTCCTGATCGCTCCCGTTGCCGCCAAGGGCATGAGCGCGCAGATAATCGTTGTATGCGGCGAGATTGCCGCCGGGCGGTCGGTCGCTCTGTGCTACCGTGCCGATCGTAGCCAGCAGTTTCGCTTTCAATGCATCGGCCACCGCTTTCGTGATGGCGTCCTGCAGCGCGAACAGATCCTTGTACGGCCGGTCGTAGTGCTCGGACCAGAGCGTCGTGCCGTCGGAGGCGTTGACCAGTTCGGCGGTGATGCGCACCTCGTCGCCCGCGCGGCTCACGCTGCCCTCCAGCAGATGCGCCACGCCGAGCTTCTCGCCGATGGTCTTGCTGTCGTCGCTGCTGTTGCGGAACTGGAAAGAGGAGTCGCGGCTGATGACCTTCAGCCCGGTGAACTGCGATAGTGCGGTGATCAGGTCTTCGGACAGGCCGTCGGAGAAATACTGCTGGTCCTGGTTACCGCTTTCATTGGCGAAAGGCAGCACGGCCACGGATTTTTCTGGAATCTTCACCGGCGTCGCGACAGCATTGGCGGCAGACGGTTGCAGTCCCGCACCCTTGTGCCAGACGAAGGTGTTTGTCAGCAGCAGCACCACCGCGACGGCGAGCACCGCGATGATCGCGAAATCGAGCTTGCGCCCGGTGGAGTGGGAGACCGGATCGCCCGGTGCGATCTCGCTCTCGCGCTTCAGACCGTGCGACGTGAATTCATAGAACCAGGTGAACAGCAGCCAGAACGGGAAGCCGATGATGCAAGCGATCACGAACCAGCGCGTGATCCACTCGGGTGCACCGAATACCGGCATCAGCTCCGCGATGCCCTGTGCGAGCGCCCAGACGGCGCCGATGTAAAGTACACCCGCGCGCAGTACGTTGCGGCGCTTGAGTTCGGCGAAGAACGAGGGTTCGTCGGTCACGGCGTGCGTGCCGAAGTTGCAGCGGTGAGTGCGGTGGCGGTGGTGCCCGGCTTGTACGTTGCGTACTTTTTCATTAGTGCCTGAAAGCGCGGGTCCTGACGCAGCGGATCCCACAGCGGATCGAGTCTGAGCCGCGCGATGCTCATAGATTCACCTGCCGGCATCGCCATCAATCGTTCAATCAGCCTGATCGCGTCATCCGGTTTGCCGACATGGGCCTCGATCTCCGCCAAACCTTCGAGCTGGAACACGCCGAAATACGCGTCTTTGTCGAGTGGCAAGACTTCGGTGGCGTGCCGTGCCGTGGCAATGGCTTCGGCATCCTGCCCCAGGCATACCTCAACCCAACTGAGTTGTTGCAACGGGCCGAGTGCATCCGGATTTTTAGCCAACTCGGCGTCAAGCAGCGGCTTGAGTTTCTCGCATTCGGGTCGGACCGCCGTCTGCCGGCCTGCAATGACCTCGATGACGACATGCGCAGCACCCTGAGTCAAGCGTTCGTTGTCGGTATCAGGCGGTACGGGATCCCAGTCGCGTAGCGCGGCATCGAAGTGCCGCTCGAATATATCCGGATAGGCGCGCGGACCGATGAGATTGAACACATCCCCGGCCAATAGACTGGCTTCGGATACACGCCATCCAAGCGACTGGCCGAAAACAGCACGTGCTTTCGGCGCATCGCCGAACCCGAACAGCAGGGTGCGCACAAGAAAATCACGGGCATCCAGATAATCCGGGTCTATGGCAAGTGCCCTTTCGAGTTGTTGCTCGGCTTGCGGATATCCGCGCAAGATTTCGTAAGTAATGCCGTACTCCGTCCAATACACCCGCTCTCGTGGCGCGAGCGCCAGGACCTGGCGCAGTTCCGCCAGTGCTTGCTTGAATTCGCCTCGACGTCGCGCTATATAGGCGAGCCCCAATAAAGCATCTACATTGTTCGGCGCCAGTTGCAAGGTGCGCTGAAACTGCGCGACCGCCTGGTCGTAATCGCGAAAACCCCAGTAGTAGTAATAGCCGAGCGCCAGATGCGCCGCGGGCAAATCCGGCTCCAACTGCAGGGCGCGTTTCGCGGTCGCTTCGACATCAGAGAGCTGCGTCGGGGATAGATGTTGCGCGAACCAGTGGCCACTCATCTGGTTGTAGGCCAGGCGCGCATAGGCCAGCGCAAAATCCGGGTCGAGTGAAATCGCCTTGCGGTAGGCGGCATCGGCATCCAGGTAATCCGCTTCCCGTAGCGAATCCTGCGCCTTGAAGGCCAGCGATTCCGCTTTCAGGAACGCGTCGTAAGCTGCGGGGTTCTGCGTCGGAATCGCGGCAACATTTTGTCGCTCGGTACTGGTTAGTTTGGCCTTGAGCGCCTCCGCCACCGACTGTGCAACCTCGCCTTCCACCCCGAAGATGTTGTCGAGAGTGCGGGTATAGGCTTGCGCCCATAACTGCGTATCCGAACGTGCATCGAACAACTGCACGGTGATCAGCACCTGATTGCCGGATTTCTGTACGCTACCTTCCAGGATGGTAGCTACGCCAAGTTGCTGCCCGATGGTCTTCAAATCCTCGGGGTGACTGACGTACTGCTGGGTGGATGTGCGCGAAATCACCTTGAGGTCGGCGATGACGGCAAGCTTGGTCAGGATCAGATCCTGCATGCCGCTCGCGAAGTAGGCATTGTTCTTGTCGGCGGACAGGTTCTCGAACGGCAGCACCGCGATGGATTTCGCGGGAATG
>JBOIBN010000056.1:0-14927 GCA_050739575.1 Gammaproteobacteria bacterium | reverse complement strand
GCGCATTCAAGGCGTGGAGTCCCTGCACGGTACCCACTACGATGTGTTGCCGGACCGGATCGAGACCGGCACCTATCTCGTCGCCGGCGCCCTGACCGGCGGTCGTGTCAAGGTCAAGCGCACCCGTCCGGCCATGGTCGAGGCCATATTGCTCAAACTCACGGAGGCCGGCGCGAAGATCACGACCGACGGGGACTGGATCGAACTCGACATGGAGGGGCGTCGGCCCCAGGCCGTTTCGCTCCGCACGGCACCGTATCCGGAGTTTCCCACCGACATGCAGGCTCAATTCACGGCTCTGAATACTGTTGCCGAGGGCGCCGGTACGATTACCGAAACCGTGTTCGAAAACCGCTTCATGCATGTGCAGGAGTTGGTGCGCATGGGCGCCGAGATCAGCCTCGAAGGCAACACCGCCTTCACCAGCGGCGTGTCGAATCTCAAGGCGGCGCCCGTAATGGCGACGGATTTGCGCGCCTCGGCGAGTCTCGTGCTCGCCGGACTCGTCGCGGAGGGAACAACGGTAGTGGATCGTATTTATCACATAGATCGAGGTTATGAGTGCATCGAAGAAAAACTCGCGCAGCTCGGCGCCCGCATCCGCCGCGTTCCTGCGTGAGCGGGACGAGGCGCAGCCGTCACCCGGCGATGCCCGGATGATTCTTTACACGCGTCCGGACGATCCTGCCGGTCATGCCATGCGTCTGATCCTGGCCGAGAAGGGTGTGGCGGCGAAGCTGGTCGAGGTGAGTGGACGAACGCTGCCCGACGATCTGCTCAATCTCAATCCTTACGGCAGCATGCCGACGCTCGTCACGCGCGAGGTCACGCTTTACGATCCGCGCATCATCGCCGAGTATCTGGATGACCGCTACCCGCATCCCCCGCTCATGGCGCCCGATCCCGCGTTGCGAGCGCGGGTGCGCCTGTTTATCAGCGAGGTCGGCGGGGACTGGTACGCACAGTGTCGTCAGATCGTGAGCGGCACGGGTCGGGAGAAGACTCGCGCGCGGCATGCGCTCGGCGAGACCCTCGTCGCGAGCGACGAGGTCTTCGCAGTGGCGCCGTTTCTGCTGAGCGAAAGCTACGGGCTCGCCGATTGCATCACGGCGCCGGTTCTGTGGCGATTGCCCTCGCTTGGAATTCCCTTGCCGCGCGAGGCGCGTGCGCTTCGCGCCTACATGCAACGCGTGTTCAAACGCCCGAACTTCGTCCTCTCGCTGACCGGAGTCGAGCGTGCGATGGCGGCCGTGTGAATACGCCGCGCCCGGCGCAGCGTCCTTATTTTCTGCGCGCCTATTACGAGTGGCTCGTGGACAGCGGACTGACGCCGCAAATTATCGTAAACACCACGGCGCCCGGTGTCGAGGCACCGGGCGGTTACGCAAACGATAGTCGTCTGGTGTTCAACATCAGCATGCAGGCTACCGAGGGGTTGGAACTTGGCAACGAGGCGATCGAATTTCGCGCCCGTTTCGGCGCAGCCACGCACCGGATCCACGTTCCAATCGCCGCGGTACTCGGCCTCTATGCGCGCGAGACCGGAGAGGGGCTGGCCTTCGGCGGCGAGGAACCGTCGCCGGATACACCGCCCGAAAGCGGTGGTGATAGCTCGAATCGTCCACGCCTCACTGTCGTGAAGTAAAGTCTGGCTGGGTACTGAAGCGCTTCTGTTACGTCACCTTTCAGGTTCCAAACCCAAGCCGGACGATGCACTAGACTAACTTAATGCCTGAGGTACTTGCATATATGGCGGAAGCAGATCCTGTCCTGATCCGACACGACTGGAGCCGGGAGGAGATCGCGGCGCTTTATCACGCGCCGCTCAACGATCTTCTCTTCCGCGCGCAGTCCGTCCACCGCGCCGTGTTCGATCCGAACGCGGTGCAGATTTCGACGTTGCTCTCGATCAAGACCGGGGGTTGCCCGGAAGACTGCAAGTACTGTCCGCAGAGCGTGCGTTATCACACCGGTGTCGAGAACGAAACGCTAGCCGACGCCGCGACCGTAATGGAGCGTGCCCGCGCTGCGCACGCGTCCGGTGCGACACGTTTTTGCATGGGTGCGGCCTGGCGCCGACCGAAGGACCGCGATCTCGAGCGCATCCTTCCGCTCATCGGCGAGGTGAAGGCGCTCGGCATGGAAACCTGTCTCACGCTCGGCATGCTGAGCGATGCACAGGCCGAACGGCTGGCCGAATCCGGGCTCGATTACTACAATCACAATCTCGATACTTCGCCCGAGTTCTACGGCGAGATCATTACGACGCGAACGTATCAGGATCGGCTCGATACGCTTGCGAACGTGCGTGCGGCCGGCATCAAGGTCTGCTGTGGCGGCATCGTCGGGCTCGGCGAATCGGCCGCCGATCGCATCGGCTTGCTGCACCAGCTCGCGACGCTGCCGGAACATCCTGAAAGCGTGCCGATCAACGAACTGGTGCAGGTGGAGGGCACGCCGCTCGCGGGCAGCGCCAGAGTGGATCCGCTGGAGTTCGTGCGCACGATCGCAACGGCGCGCGTGCTCATGCCGCTCGCACATGTACGTCTCGCGGCGGGGCGCACGCAGATGAGCGACGAGTTGCAAACGCTGTGTTTTTTCGCCGGGGCGAACTCCATTTTCTACGGCGAGAAATTGCTGACCACGCCCAATCCGGAAGCCGACGCCGACCGCACGCTCTTCGCCCGCCTCGGACTACGTGCCGAGACGCCGGCGGACAAGCTCGCGGCGGGATGAACCCGTTCGAAGAGCGACTGGAAGGCGAACTCGAAGCGCTGGATCGCCGCGCGCTTCGCCGCCGGCTCGTCGCCCGCGGGCTGAGTGCGTTTCCCGTGATCGAAGTCGGCGGCCGACGGCTTGTCAATTTTGCCGCCAACGATTATCTCGGCCTGGCCGGGCATCCGCGCATCGCGGCCGCGCTCGCCGCCGGTGCCGAACGCTGGGGCGTGGGCGCGGGTGCGGCGCATCTTCTGGGCGGCCACACACGAGCGCACGCGGCCTTCGAGGAGGCGCTCGCGGATTTTCTCGGACGCGAATCTGCGCTCCTATTTTCGACGGGCTATATGGCGAACCTCGGTTTGATCGGTGCGCTCGCGAGGCGCGGCGACACCGTCGTTGCGGATCGGCTCGTCCATGCTTCGCTGATCGATGCGGCGATCCTTTCGCGCGCGCATCTATTGCGCTATGCACACGCCGATGCCGAAGCAGTCCGCACACAAGTACGCGCGGCGTACGGCCGCGTGCTGATCGCGACCGACGGCGTATTCAGCATGGACGGCGATCTCGCGCCGCTCGTGGAGCTTGCGGCATTGGCACGTGATACGAATGCGACGCTGATCGTGGACGACGCCCACGGTTTCGGTGTGCTCGGAGCAACGGGCCGCGGCAGCATCGAACGTCTGCAGCTCGATGTCGAAGAGGTTCCGGCGCTGGTGGTGACCTTCGGCAAGGCACTCGGCGTCTTCGGCGCCGCTGTCGCCGGCAGCCGCGCATTGATTGAAACGCTCGTCAATCGCGCGCGGTCTTACATTTACACGACGGCGTTGCCGGCGGCTCTTGCCGAAGCCCTGGTCGTAGCGCTTGCCGTGCTGCGTGAAGAGGGTTGGCGGCGCGAGCATGTCGCGTCGCTGGTGGCGCGCTTCCGGGCCGCGGCCGCCGCAGCCGGATTGCCGCTCATGGAATCGTTCACGCCGATCCAGCCGCTTGCGGTAGGCGACGCCGCGCGCGCGCTTGTCGTCGCGCAGGCATTGAATACGCGCGGCTATTACGTGCCCGCCATCCGTCCGCCGACGGTACCCGAGGGCGCGGCACGGCTGCGGGTGTCATTATCTGCCGCGCACGACGAGGCGCAAGTAGATGGTCTCGTCGTCGCGCTCACCGAAGCGCTCGCCGCGCATGACTGAGCCACTGCCTGTTTTCGCGCTGCACGGCTGGGCGCTCAACGCCGCCGTGTTCGATTCGCTACGCGCGGACTTCGCGGGCCGTCGGTTCGTCGCGCCGGATCTGCCCGGTCACGGTCTTCGCCGGGGCGAACGGCTCGGCCGCGATGCCGGCGAACTCATTGACCGCTTGCTCGCGGAAGCGCCGGTACGCTCTATCTGGCTGGGGTGGTCGCTGGGATCGCTGCTCGCGCTCGGCGCCGCCTCCCGTGCGCCGGAACGGATCGCCGCCATGATCATGGTGACCGGTGCCGCCACCTTTATGGCGCGGCCCGGCTGGCCGCAGGGCCTGCCGCGCGAGCGGCTCGAACGCATGGCCGCGGATCTCGCCCGCGATCCCGTGGACGCCGTCAACGATTTCATGACCCTTCAGGTCGTCGCCAGCGCTGCCGGGCGCAAGGGTCTGCGCGGATTGAAAACGGCGCTCGCTGCGCGCGGCCGGGCGAGCCCCGAGGCGCTGGCCGATGGGCTCTCGCTGCTGGAGACGATGGACTGGCGCGCTGCGCTTGCGCATATCCGCATGCCGGTTTTGCTCGTTGCCGGCGCCCATGATCGGCTCGTGCACTCGGAGGCGGCACGCGCCACCGCCGCAGGGCTTGCCGATGGGCGGCTCGAGTTGTTTCCCGAGGCCGCGCATGCGCCGTTTCTTTCGCAGCCCGATGAGTTTCGGGCGGTAATGGCCGACTTTCTCGCCGCGATTCACGATGGATCCCGCTGAACTCGATCCGCGCGCGGTTCGCAGCGCCTTCGAACAGGCGGCGGGCGGCTACGATCGGGCGGCCGTGCTTCAGGCCGAGGTTCGCGCCCGGCTGCTCGAGCGACTCGAACTCACGACGCTTGAGCCTGCCCGGATTCTCGATCTGGGCGGCGGCACCGGCCATGCTCTCAAGCCGCTCGCGAAACACTATCGCAAGGCCGAATTGGTGCTCGCCGACGCGGCGGGCGGCATGCTCCGGCGGGCGCGCCGGCATCGCCCGCGCTTCCGGCGCGTCGCCGGCGTCGCCGCCGATGCCGCGCAGTTGCCGTTTGCCGCCGCGCGTTTCGATCTCGTCTTCTGCAATCTCGTCCTTCAATGGTGCCCCGATCCAGACGCTGTCTTCCAAGAAGTGCAGCGCGTGCTCGGTGAACGCAGCCTGTTCCTGTTCAGCACCTTCGGACCCGATACCCTGAAGGAACTGCGCACTGCCTGGGCCGAGGTGGACGAATACAACCACGTGAACCGTTTCATCGATATGCACGATATCGGCGACGCCCTGATCCGCGCCGGCTTCGCCGAACCCGTGATGGATGTCGAGCACATCACCCTGACCTACGCGAACGTGCGCGACCTGATGCGCGATCTGAAGGCGATCGGCGCGCATAACTCGACCGCGGGTCGAGCGCGCGGACTCACCGGCCCGCGGCGACTCGCGGCATTCGAATACGCTTACGAACGTTTCCGCATCGCGGATCGGCTGCCGGCCACATATGAAGTCGTGTACGGTACGGCGTGGACACCCATTGCGCTACCGCGCCGATGAGATGAACGGCTGCTTCGTTACCGGAACGGATACCGAGATCGGCAAGACCGTTGTTGCTGCGGGGATCGTGCACGCATTCGTCGAACACGGTCTGCGAACGGCTGTGATGAAGCCGGTCGCGAGCGGCGGACACGAAACGGAAGAGGGTCTGCGCAACGAGGATGCCGAATGCCTGATCGCCACCTCCAATGTCGTGGCGGATTATGTCGAGGTGAATCCGTACTGTTTTGCCCCGCCCATTGCACCGCACATCGCGGCGGCCGAGACTGGCATTGCGATGGAGCTCGAAACCATCCTGCGCGCGGCGCATTCGCTCGCCGCCCGCGCCGACGTGCTGGTCGTCGAAGGCGTCGGCGGCTGGCGCGTGCCGCTCGCGCCGGATTTCGACGTTCCCGCGCTGGCGGCCGCGCTCGGACTGCCCGTGGTGCTCGTCGTGGGGCTACGGCTCGGCTGCCTCAATCACGCGCTCTTGAGCGCGGAGTCAATCCGCGCCGCTGGTTGCACGCTCGCCGGCTGGGTCGCGAATACGATTGGTCCGGCCATGGAACGGCGTGAGGAGAACCTTGCTACGCTCGAAGTCCGCATCGCCGCACCCTGCCTCGGGCGGATACCGCACCTCGATTGTCCGACTGCCACGGCGACGGCCGGGTATTTGCAACTTGCCGGAGTACTCGATGGCTTCTGAAAACGAACGCTGGAGCGACCGCGATCTCGCGGTCGTATGGCATCCCTGCACGCAGATGAAGGATCACGAGTGGCTGCCGCTGATTCCGATTGCGCGCGGTGAAGGAGCATGGTTGTACGACTTCGAAGGCCGCCGCTATCTCGATGCCGTCAGTTCCTGGTGGGTGAATCTCTTCGGCCATGCCAATCCGGTCATCGCGGACCGCATCGCCGAACAGGCGAAAACGCTGGAACACGTGCTGCTCGCGGGCGCGACGCATGCACCGGTAATCGAACTCTCGGAACGGCTGATCGCGCTTGCACCGCCCGGACTTACCCGCTGCTTTTATGTTGACATTGGTTCCGCCGCGGTCGAGGCGGCGCTCAAGATGAGCTTTCACTATTGGCGCAACGTCGGGCGAACAGGAAAACATCGTTTCGTGGCGTTGGCCAACGGTTATCACGGCGAAACGCTCGGCGCGCTCGGCGTCGGCGACGTCACGCTTTACAAGGACGTGTACCGTCCACTCCTGCGCGAAGCACTGATCGCCCCCTCTCCCGATGCCTGGTTGGCGGAACCGGGCGAAAGCGCTGAAGACTTTGCCCGCCGGCAGTTTGCCGCAATGGGCGCGATGCTCGCCGCGCATCACGAAGACATCGCGGCGGTGATTCTGGAGCCGCTCGTGCAGTGCGCGGGCAACATGCGCATGTATCACCCCGTTTATCTCACATTGCTGCGCGAGGCCTGCGACCGCTATCAGGTGCATCTCATCGCCGACGAGATCGCCGTCGGCTTCGGACGCACGGGGACGCTTTTCGCCAGCGAGCAGGCCGGGATCACGCCGGACTTCCTCTTGTTGTCCAAGGGCATCACGGGCGGCTTCCTGCCGCTCGCGGCGGTGCTGACGCGCGAAGAAATCTACCGCGCCTTCTACGACGACTACAACCGTATCGAACGCGCGTTCCTGCATTCGCACAGCTACACCGGCAATCCGCTCGCCTGCGCGGCGGCGCTGGCAACACTCGATCTCTTTCAGTGCGGCGACGTGCTCGCCGCGAACGGCGAACGTGCAAAGTGGATGAGGGACGAAGCCGAGACACTACGCGATCATCCGCACGTGGGCGACGTGCGTCAGACCGGCATGATTCTCGCGATCGAAATGGTATGCAAGCGCCCGCGCGAAAGCTATCCCTGGCAGGAGCGGCGCGGCATCCGCGTCTATCAATACGGACTCACACACGAATGCTGGCTGCGTCCGCTCGGGAACGTCGTCTACTGGATGCCGCCCTATGTGCTCACGCGCGAGGACATCGCCCACCTCGGCCGCGTGACCCGCGAAGCGATCACGGCCGCCACCCGAAATTAGCGATCCGATGCTACCGCACCGCATCGGATCAGAAAGCTATCGCATTTCCGCGGTGGCGGGAAAAGCGAACAGTTGCGGACGTTCAGCTATTTTGTCTGGGTCTGGTTCGTCTCTGCCGGCCGAACGATAATTTCACCACCGACCAGCAAGCACTCGCGTGCGCGGTCAACGGCCGGAACACGTCCGATCTGCTGAGCGAGAGCTTTCGGTCGGGTGCATTCCTGACCGAGGCGACGTCAATACCCCCGAGTATGCAACCTATTTGGCGCAGAATTGCCAATAAAACCTTGGCGGGAAGTCGAATTTGGCATTGATTCCTAGCAGCGCTTGACAACCTGCCCGACCGGTGCTAGACCATCCTCACCAAGTCACCATGACGCGGAAGTGCCGCGGCGTTGCGTCCATGGGCGGGACGGTGTGCGTACTCTGCGAAGGAGGGAGCAGGGATGGGTTACGCACGGCTTTCCCGGGGGCGGAATTTCCCGGGCATCTTTCGAGTCCATGTCGGGATTCACCGTCGCCGTTTGGCACTATTCGGTGTGCTGTTGTTGACCGGGGCGGTAGTGCCCCGCCTCGCCCGAGCCGAAGTGGGTGCGGTCGCGGGCGATTTCTCGGTGACGCCGAACGGCGGAGCCCAGTACACGATCCCGATTGTTTCGCCCGGCGGCATCAACGGCCTCGCGCCAAGTCTTGCGCTCGTTTACGGCAGCGATCTTGGCGAAGGTCTCGCCGGCTGGGGCGCGACGATCTCGGGCGACTCGCAGATCACCCGCTGTCCCTCGACCTACGCCTACGATGGTTCCACCGAGCCGGTGAATCTGACCACCAGCGACCGCTTTTGCCTGGATGGCCAAGAACTGAGCGCAACCTCGGGCACATATGGCGGCTACGGGACGCTGTACGAAACGACGCCGACCGCGCATCTGGAGGCGATCTCCCATGACTCGAACATCGGCATAGGTCCCGACTGGTTCCAGGTGCTGCACCCCGACGGCACGGTGTGGGAGTATGGGAATAACTACAACTCGGAGGTCACGGCGCCAAACACTTCGGGCACGCCGGTCGGTATCGTGTGGTATCTCGACAAAATCACGGACCCGTACGGCAATTCGATCCAGTTCCACTACAGTCCCGATCAGGCGGATCACGTGGCCTACCTGAGCGAAGTCGATTGGGGTGCAGGCCACAGCCTGAACTTCACCTACACGGACATGCCCGCCGATGCCGTGGTGCAGCGCTACGTGGGTGGAGATCTTGTCGCCTGGACGCAACGCCTCACCACAATCTCCTATGAGTACAACGGTTCGAACGTGCTCGTCTACAATCTCGGCTATCTTCCCGATGGCCAGGGCTCGGACCGCAGCCGTATCGATTCGGTCAACGAGTGCGATGACGGCGGCGACTGCGTGCCGGCGACGGCACTGAACTGGCAGCAGGGCAATGCTGGCTATAACTCGCCGACCGACACCGGCCAGGTAGGTCCGGCAGACAGCAACGTCTTCACGGCCGATATCAATGGCGACGGACGCGAGGATTTTTTCTATGACCGGGGGGGGTTATTTGCGCGTACGCTTCGGCGAGACGGGTGGCGGCTTCGGTACGGAGCTTTCCACCGACGTCACCGCAGCCGAAGCCGGCGGCGCTCAGCCGATCCATTATTCGCCAGGAGCTGCGGACGAGGTTCTGGTTGAGAACAGCGCGGGGCATTTGGCGATCCTCAGTTACGATGGAAATTTCAGCGTAAGCGGCACCAGCATCGCGCCTGTCGGTGCGGTGGCTGCCGTTGACCTGAACGGCGACGGCTATGACGATTTAATCGTTGCCGAAAAGGACTCGGGTCAGGACACTGGCTCCGAGTTGGTGGCGTACTTGAATAATGCCTCATACAGCAATCCGGGATTTGGATCGGCGCAAACGGTCTACACCCTGAGCCCGCCGGACGGAAACTCTTCTGCAACCTACTTGGGGTTTCGTGATATCGGGCAGGAGGCGGCGAGCGGCCCGCAGCGCATTCTACACTTTACCCGCGTAAACAGCGGGCTTATTGCGCGTTACCAGACCACGACGGAGATATGTCCCCAGGCCGAAACTGCCGATGACACTTGTCCGCCACCGAATCCGCAACTTCTGGTCTCTACCTTTTACGACCAGGCCTACGTGTGGAACGGAAGCGGGCTATCTGCCTATGGGGCGGCTTTTGACACCAGCAACACAATTGGCGGGACCCAGAATCCAAGCAAGATCGTGGCGCTCGACGTAAACGGCGACGGCCTGACGGATCTTTTCGTGGCAGCTTCGGCGACGCTGCTGTTGAACACCGGCGACGGCTTTCAGAGCGTAAGCTACACGCATGACACCAGCGGACTCACGCTGGATGAGACGGTCGCGGCCGATTACGACGGCGACGGCTGCGACGAGTTGCTGATACCGGGCAGCGACGGCGACTGGATGCGGCTCGTCTGGAACGGTACGGCGTTGAGTGCGCCGCTCGACACACCCGTTGATGCGAGTGGTTTCGGCGCGAACCCCATCGTCATCGACAGCGGCGGGCGCATGCTCTTCGACCTCGTCGGCGTCGACTCGGGCGATATCGAGCTTGCCCTGCGCGCAGGCCCCTATCCGGACTTGGTGACCGACATTACCGATGGTCTCGGCAACTATGACCAACCCGACTGGATTTCGCTTGCCGAAAGCGACACGGTGCAGGAAACGTTTACTCCCGGGACTTCCTTCGAAGCGACCCATCGCGGCCACTACGTCGTCTCCGACTACCAGGCCAACGACGGCACCGGCGGCAGCTATACGATGAGCTATGTTTACGATACGCCCGAGCGGTATGTCGCGGGCGGTTTTCTCGGCTTCGCTGCGATCACGGCCACCGACGGACGCGACGGCCATACCACACGCAGTACCTGGGGAATCAACCAGTACGGCAGCCATTTGCCGCTGGAGGTTACCGTTGCGCAGGCGAACGGGGATCAAATCAGCGACGACGACTATCTCTACACCGTCGGATTTGTCAATCCGGGCGAGCCGGTCATGCTGCGCAAATGGGTGACGACACGCGACGACGCCGACGGCAATTCGCTTTACACGATTACCCGCCAATACACCTATGACACCAATGCCGAAAGCGACGATGCCTATAATCTGATCGAAACGGAAACCACTACCGCGGATAGCTCAGGCGACGACACGTGGGTGTCGGAAATTACGCAGACGCTTGCGAACAGAAAAACCACAAACGATTGGTGCAATGCGCTGCCGAGCGAGATTGACGATACCGAAACGGTGCCGAATGCCTCTCCTGTGACACGCGAGACCACTTTCACTCCAAACACGACTTACTGCCGCGAAGACGCCATGACGACCGATGCGGGGCAGGCGAAGACCTCGACGGCGACGGCCTACACCTACGACGGTTTCGGAAACGTCGAGCAGACCGCGGTGACCGGCCACAACGCCGACGGCTCGGCGATGAGTGCATGCACCACGCAATATCAGTACGAGGCGAACGGCGAGTATTTGCAGCAGGTGACCGATCCAGTCGGCGACGTGACTGGCTACACCTGGAACAACGCGTTCGGGCTCAAGAGTTCGGTGACCGCACCGAACGGCAGCGTGACAACCTACGTCCAGGACGGTTTCGGTCTCCCGAAACTGACAACCCTGCCGAGCGGGGGCACCGAAAGCGTGGATTACACGGACTGCAGCAATGGCTGCGGATTTCCGGCCGGCGCGTGGACGGCAACCGTAAGCGATGCGCTGGCGAGCGGCAGCGCGGCGGGGGCGCAGGCGCTCATCTATGATCGCTACGGCCGCACGATCAGTGTCCAGCGGGAATTGAGCCAAGGGTGGTCAGAGGCAGACCGCACCTACGATTCGCTCGGCCAAGTCGTGTGGCAGGGCGTACCGCGCTACGCAGGCGGTCCCATCTATGCGGTCCAGACCCAGTACGACGCTCTGGGGCGGGTTACGCAAACCATGGCGCCGGCCTCGGTAACCAACATCCATGGTGCGGTGACCGGTTATACCTATTCCGGGCTGCAAACGACAGTCACTACCCAGCCTAACACCGCAAGCGAGGCGAGCACGGTGTACACCTACGATCCGCTCGGCGAAGTCACCGATATCGACGATGCGGCAGGGAACCATACCACTTACGCCTACGGCCCCTTCGGCACGCTCGGCCAAGTCACAGGTCCCGACGGCGTGGTGTCGAGCGTCAGCTACGACACGGCCGGGCACCGCACCCAGCTTGCGGCGCCCGATCTGGGCACTACGGTGACGCTGGTACCGGACTCGCTCGGCGAAGTGACGCAGAAGCGCGACGGCTCCGGGACGCTCAACTACACCTACGACAAGCTGGGGCGTATGACAGAAGAGCAGCATGCCGACAGTTCGACGCTCATCAGCACCTGGAGCTACTCTCACAGCGGCAACAACGCCGGGCAGCTCTACCAGGAGACCCGTGAGGGTGACTACACACGCAACCTCTCCTACACCGCGCAGGGGCAGGTCTCGCAGGACGTGGAGACCTACAACGGCACGGCGTGGTACCTCAACTACGCCTACGACACGCTGGGGCGGGTCTCGATCGTGAGGTACCCGGCAACGGCCGCCGCCAACCGGCTCAGGCTTGCCTATGCTTACGACGGCAACGGTCAACTGGCCTCCGTGACCGACACCAGTAACAACACCGTGTACTGGCAGGAGAATGCCGGCGCCGGGGTGCCGGTGCAGAACGCCTGGGGCGAGCCCCAGGCGTGGACGCTCGGCAGCGGCACCGACGTGGAGCGCAGCTACGATGATGCGACCGGGGCGATCACGGGCATCCAGGCTGGCCCGGACAACAACGCCACGCTGGTAGACCTCGCCTACGGCTACGATCCGCTCGGCAACACCACCGATACGAACGATGCGGTCGAGAACGTGAGCCGCAACATGACTTACGACTCGCTCAATCGTTTCAAGCACGTCACGATTACGAACCCGAACGCGCCCGATGGCCTCAACCGTGGCGCATACTACAGTTCCGGCGGCAACATCACCAGCCGTGTGCTGGTCGGCGGCTACACCTACGGCGAGAACGGCGCGCCGCCGCATGCGGTCACCACGGCCAACTACCAGGGCGACCTCACCCACTACGGCTACGATGCGGCCGGGCGGATGACCGCGAGCGGCACCTTCGGCACCATCAACTGGAACTGGGCCGGGCAGCCGAGCCAGCTCCTCGGCAGCGTCAGCCTGTACCTGGGCTACACCGCCGACGGCGATCTCCTGACCGAGTCGGTCAGCGGGCAGGGGCAGTCGCGCTACTTCGGCCAGCTCTTCGTGCAGGAAGGCGACGGCAGTTGGCGCGAGCGCATCATGGCCAACGGCGAAGTGGTCGCGGTTGTCAACGTGAGTAGTGCCGGGTTCCCGAGCGTAGACTATTTCATCCATGACAACCTCGGGAGCACGGCGGCGGTGGTGGATGCGAGCGGAGACCTCGAAGGGCGTTACGCTTGGGACGCCTGGGGCGATCTGGTGAATCCGGCGACCGGCGGCGGCAGCGATCCCAACGCCAGCGCCGACGAGGCGCTGACCTCGATCGGCTACACGGGACATGAGATGTTCTGGGAAGCGGGGCTTATCCATACCCATGCGCGGCTCTACGATCCTTCGATCGGGCGCTGGTTGAGCCCCGATCCTACCGTGCCCGACGGCTACGACGGGCAGAGTCTCAATCGTTACAGCTATGTGCTTAATAATCCGATGACGTTGACTGATCCACTGGGGCTGTGCGCGGCTGGCAACGTTTGCCTGTCACCCATAGTAGTGATTGGTGTCAGCTTTCTTGGCGCGCTTTTGGTGGCGGATGGTGGTGGGCCGGGTGGCCTCGGTATTCATGCCAATAATCCGGAGCCGCAGAAGCCGAAAGATCATTGTCCCCCAAATCCAACGTCTGCCACCAAGATTGGTACTGATGAAGTCAAATATACCGATGCCTCTGGAAACACGGAAACGCTTTCCAACGGTAGCCGAAGTTGGGTCACAAATAATCCGGATAATGTAGGGTTCCCATTCGCTTCTTCTCAAGGATCTATTGGCAGTTATTCTGCTGGATACACTACCGCCATCTTTCCGAGCTACGCGGTGGGATTCGCCGCGGGAGTAGCGTTGTGGGGAACTTCTATGTACCAAGGCGAGCCCACCCTCCTCAGCGCGGTTAATGCGTGGACAGGAGCACGGCCCGCATTTACAGCTACTTCATCCTATATGCAGTCGATGTTACAAGGGTTGCCCGGTGCATCGGCTGCTACTAGTCCCAGCGATCTGAGCCCGTCGCAGCTTGCGGCGGCCCAACAAACCCCGGAAGGCTGGAAATCTGGACAAATGACCTGCGGCGGTTCCGGAGGTTAGCAATGTATAGACAATCGATACTCCTTGCAGCAGCAATTTCATTGGAGGTGGCCGCGGCTTTTGCAAGCGCCTCTGCGCCTGTCTCCAACACACACTTCACGGCGGTCATGGTAAAAGAACCTAATCCACCCGGATGTCTGTATAGCTGGCCGCGAGACTACACATTTGAAGGGCAGTTAACCGGTGACGTCCTTCCCGCTGTTCCGCAGGAGAATCCGCCGATTTCGGCGCGCGTTTATATGTATTTCCAATTGAAACGTCCTGTCTCGGTATGCAACTTTTACGCCGGTTCGACGCGAATTCCTGCGTATGTGAATGTGAATAAAATTGGTATGGGAACCTGGGCCGTTCCTGCTTATCGGCTCTTTATGAAAAAGTACGGTAAATATCGCATCCTGCTGACAGGGTCGTTGAGTAATAGGTCATTAGGGAGTGCAAATAGGCCTGGTCCGATTTTGTTTTTGAAAATAAGTCAGTTCTGCTACAGCGGGATAACTGAAAATACCCAAGATGTTTATCAATGTCTGCCATGGAATACCAAGCCTTGAGGGTCACACACAGTGCGTCTTCCAGTGCGCCTTCAGTGCGGGCCTTGAGGGTCATGCGGGCCTTGAGGGCCTTGAGGGCCTTGAGGGCCTTGAGGGCCTTGAGGGCCTTGAGGGCCTTGTGAGGGCCTTGAGGGTCAGGTCTTGTCTTTTGACTGCTAGACGGGTAGACTGTCGCGGAACAAGGCGAGAGGGTGCGAGAGTTTTTAGTAAGGCCTTGGGTAAGGCCTTGACTGTCGCGGAACAAGGCGAGAGGGTGCGAGAGTTTTTAGTAAGGCCTTGGGTAAGGCCTTGAGGGTCAGGTCTTGTCTTTTGCCTATTAGATAGGTAGACTGTCGCGGAAGACAAGGCGAGAGGCGGATGCATGGCCCGACCATTGAGGCTGGAGTTTGCGGGCGCGCTGTATCACGTTACCTCGCGAGGCGATCGGCGCGAGGATATCTACGAAGACGATACGGACCGGGCGGACTTCCTGTCGGTGCTGGGCGA
>JBOIBN010000055.1:0-15326 GCA_050739575.1 Gammaproteobacteria bacterium | reverse complement strand
GACCTCCACCCCGAAGTCGCGGAGCTTGAGTTCCACCTGCTGCGACATCGCCCGGAGCACCTCATCGGTGTAGCCCCGTCCGTGCTCGGGCGGCGGATCGAGCAACTCCTCGGGCGACGGTAGCGCATCGGCCATCACAGGAGAGGGAAACAGTGACTTCTGGCGTGCGCGCTGGGCGCGCGGCCCGGGTTCGAGCGTGGTGATCGCGGGCTCTATTCGCGGCTGCGGACGGCCCTTCCTGCGCACAATCTCGCGCTGCACCGTCTCGACCCGTTCCGCACGATCGGCGAGAGCATCGCGTTGCTCGCGGCGGCGCCGTCCCCGCAGTACGATCCATTCGTAGCCGCGCACCAGAAAGGCCCCGAGGCGATCCATCAACGCCAGCCAGGACAAGCCTGTGGCGAGCGTCACCCCGGCCAGCAGCACGGCGAGCAACAGGAGTCCCGCGCCGGTCTCCCCGACCACTTCGGTGACCGGAGTACTTACGACACAGCCAATCACACCGCCTCCACCGCATTTGGCCGCCGGCAGCCAGTCAGGACCCCGCGCAACGAGCAGCGTCAGCAGGGTCGAAAGCGCGGCCAACGCGACGATGAGTGCGGCGATACGCACGAGCCGCGTGAATACCCCTTGTCGGGCCAGTCGGCGGGAAATCATCCAGCCACAGTAGGCCACCAGGATCGGCAGGAGGTAGGCACTCAATCCGAGCGCAAAAAGCAGAATTTCGCTCGTCCAGGCGCCGGCCGGGCCGATAAGGTTGTGCACGGCGCCGGTGCCGGTGCTGTTAAAGCTCGGATCGTCGGGATTAAAGCTCGCGAGCGCGACGGCGAGCACCACGGCGAACGCCGCGGTCAACCAGAACAAGGCCTCGCGCGCCGCCTCCGTCAGCCATGGCGGCATCGTGTCGCTTGCATTGCGACGCCTGACTTTTTTCGCCTGAGCCATGAAATGCGATATTTTGCGGCGTGTACGGTGTGAAGTTTAACGCGCCCGCCCCTCCCACCCAAGTCCCGGCAGCGGGATGGCCCGTAGCCAAGGGGGCGCATTCGTTAAACTGTTTGATCGGCGTCATGCCGCGGGGTGCGGCCGCGTACCCCCCATTGAACAGGAAAGAATAATGACTGAAACGAAACACTGCCGGCTGCTGATTCTCGGTTCCGGCCCCGCCGGCTACACCGCCGCCATCTATGGTGCGCGGGCCAATCTGGCGCCGGTGCTGGTCACGGGACTCGCCCAGGGCGGCCAGCTCATGACCACGACCGAAGTGGACAACTGGCCGGGCGACATCGAGGGTCTGCAGGGGCCGGACCTCATGACGCGAATGTTCGCGCATGCGGAACGTTTCGGCACCGAGATTATTTTCGATCACATTAACGCCGCTCACCTCGCCGAACAGCCCCTGCGTCTCGTGGGCGACAACGCCGTCTATACCTGCGATGCGCTCATCGTCGCGACCGGCGCCGATGCACGCTACCTCGGCCTGCCCTCCGAGGAAGCCTACAAGGGCAAGGGCGTATCCGCCTGCGCCACCTGCGACGGGTTTTTCTTCAAGAATCAGGAAGTCGCCGTCGTGGGCGGCGGCAACACCGCGGTGGAAGAAGCACTATATCTTGCGAACATCGCTTCGCGGGTCACTCTGGTGCACCGTCGCGACGCGCTGCGCGCCGAAAAGATCCTCCAGCAGCGTCTGTTCGAGCGCGAACGCGAAGGCAAGCTGCGGATTATCTGGGACCATACGGTCGATGAGGTGCTTGGAAATGGCAACGAGGTCACCGGCCTGCGCCTGCAAGGCACCGCCGACCCGGATTTGCATCGGGAATTGCCCGTGACAGGGGTTTTCATCGCCATCGGCCACACGCCGAACACCGCGATTTTCGAGGGCGAACTCGAAATGCAGAACGGCTACATTGTCGTCGAAGGGGGACGCCACGGTAACGCGACGGCGACCAGCGTAACCGGCGTATTCGCCGCGGGCGACGTGATGGATCACGTCTATCGTCAGGCCGTTACCAGCGCCGGCACCGGCTGCATGGCCGCGCTGGACGCCGAAAAGTACCTCGAATCGAGAGGGCTCGGCGGGTAGGGAATTATCAATCCGCGCATCCACGACTCGATCGAATCCATTCCCGCTGCGGCATGGAATACACTCGCGGGAACCACGGCGCCCTGTCTGCGCCATGAATATTTCGCCGCCCTTGAGGCCAGTGGTTCGATCGGGCCGGAAACCGGCTGGCATCCCTGCTACCTCAGCCTCGAAGACGACACCGGTGCGCTCATCGGCGCCGTACCACTGTTCGAGAAGACGGATTCGCACGGCGAATTCATCTTCGACTGGAGCTGGGCGGCGGCACTCGAGCGCAGCGGCCGACCGTATTACCCCAAGCTCGTCGCTGCGGTCCCCTACACGCCAATCCCGGGGCCGCGACTCCTGCTCGCGCCTAGCGCCAGTGCCGGTGCGGTCCGCGAGCTGGCCGAAGCTGCACTCGCATTCGCTGCGGAGCGCGACACTTCTTCGCTGCACTGGCTGTTCCTTGCGCCGCAGGACCTTGCCCCGCTCAAACGGCAAAATTGCCTCATGCGCACCGGCTGCCACTTCGAATGGAAAAACGACGGCACGGCAGACTTCACGGCGTGGCTCGCAACGCTAACCTCGGCGCGGCGCAAGAACATCCGGCGCGAACGCCGCCGCATCGTCGAATCCGGGATCGAATGCGAGTGGCGCGGCGGAAGCGATCTCGACGCCCGGAAATTGGACCTGATCTACCGGCTTTATGCCGCCAACTACTATGCCCATGGGATGCTTCCCTATCTCACGCCCGGCTTCTTTGGGGAACTCGTGCGACGCATGCCCGAGGCGCTCGCCGTCTGCTTCGCGCGTCGCGGAAGCGAGATCATCGCCTGCGCCATCTATCTCAAAGATGAACACGTGCTCTATGGTCGCTACTGGGGCGTCTTCGAATGGGTGAACGGCCTGCACTTCGAGCTGTGCTATTACCAGGGTATCGAATACGCACTGGCGAACGGCTTCGCGCGCTTTCATCCCGGCGTCCAGGGCGAGCACAAGCTTTTGCGAGGATTCGTGCCCACTGTCCATTATTCGGCGCACTGGCTGCGTGACACCGATCTGCATCAGGCGGTAGCATTCTTTCTCGAACGCGAGCGGGTTGCGATTGCCGACTATACCGCCGAAGCCGCCGAGTTCCTGCCCTTCCGCCGCGACAAGGGATAATACTCAGGAATGAGATCTACCACAGAGAACACTGAGATAAAAAGACCTCAAGGCATGGCCGACGAGAGCACAATGAACTTCGGTTTTCTAATCTCTAAAATCTCCGTGATCTCTGTGTTCTCTGTGGTAAATCCTTACAGATACCATGCGAATTGAAGCACGGCCGGCGCTGATCGCACCCGACGCGCCGGCCGACTCATTTCCACCCGACGAGCGCGCACTCGCCGAACCGAACGGATTGATCGCCGTCGGCGGCGATCTTTCTCCCGCCCGGCTGCTCGCCGCCTACCGCCGCGGCATCTTTCCCTGGTACGAAGAAGGTCAACCAATCCTGTGGTGGACGCCCGATCCGCGTCTCATGCTCGATCCGCGCCGCCTGCATGTTTCACGCCGCCTGCGCCAAACCCTGCGCCGGATGCACTTCAACGTCGCCGTAGACTCGGACTTCGGTGCCGTTATGCGCGGCTGCACCGCACCGCGCAGCCCTGACGGCGGAACCTGGATCACCCCGGCCATGATCCGGGCCTACGAACACCTGCACCGGCTCGGTCACGCGCATTCGATCGAAGTGCGCAATGACAGCCGTCTAGTCGGCGGCCTTTACGGTGTCGCGCTCGGGACCGCGTTCTTCGCGGAATCCATGTTCAGCCGCGAGCGCGATGCCTCCAAGTT
Organism: Gammaproteobacteria bacterium; assembly: GCA_050739575.1. Taxonomy (GTDB): domain Bacteria; phylum Pseudomonadota; class Gammaproteobacteria; order JAKDMP01; family JAKDMP01; genus JBOIBN01. The sequence continues at coordinate 11,425 of JBOIBN010000055.1, read as the reverse complement.
TGCGCTCGCGGCGCTCTGCGCGCAGCTCGAAGCGATACCGCAGAGCCTCATCGACTGCCAGGTGCCTTCCGCCCACCTGCTTGGCCTCGGCGCCGAACTTGTTTCACGCGCCGAGTTCATGGCTCGTCTCGAGCCGGCTCTAGCGGTGGCCGGGCCCTATGATGCGGGCTCGTGACGCGGGCGGTGCGGCGATGGATTTGCCATCGGCTGCAAGTTTAGGCACAATTGTTAGGTTAACTGCTCTTACGGACTATGGCCAAGGAAGAAAGCATCCAGATGGAAGGCCGGGTCACCGAGACCCTGCCGAATACCATGTTTCGCGTGGAGCTGGAAAACGGCCACGTAGTGATGGCTCACATTTCGGGGCGCATGCGCAAAAACTACATCCGCATCCTGACCGGCGACAAGGTCACCGTCGAACTCACCCCTTACGATCTCACCAAGGGCCGCATCGTCTTTCGCGGCCGCTAAAAAAGCTACCGCGCTTTTCAATCATCTGTTTGCGTACGCCGGTTAACCGGTGGTTTCTTCCGTGGTCGGGTTTTCCAGGCTGAACACGCCGCTGTCGTAATCGTAGGCGAAGATTTCGGCGTAGCGGCCCCAGGCCACGACCATATCGAGCACGCGTTCGGCCTCTTCGTCGGTGAGGGTCTCGTTGAGTTCCGCGAGGAAACGTTCCTCGTCCACCCGGTGATCCGCCTCGGCCTCGATGGCGGCCCTGATGCGGCGCGCAAGCGGTACGCGTTCCATGAGAGCGTGACCGAAAATTACCTTGCGTTCGAGTATGTCGGCTTCGAGAAAGGCATGCCCGGATTCGCTGAGATGAAGTACACCGTTGTCCAAGGTGGCGAAACCCAGAAGTTCGAGCGCTTCGACCAGTGGGAAGATTTCGTCCACCTCCATCTCGAGTTCGTCGGCGAGTTCGGCGAGTTCCAGATGACGGTCCTGCGATTCTTCACAGACGGCATCGAGTACGCCGAGCATCTGCTGCACGTTTGCACTCGGAATACGATAGCCGATGCCGATTTCGGCTCCGGCCGGTGCGCCCGCAAGCGGCGCGGCAGGGCGAGTCATGGCGGCATAGACCCGATCCACAAAGGTACGGAACGCCGGCGCGTTGCGATCGCGCGGATGAGCCAGACGCACCGGCAACTCGGCCTTGATGGAAGCAGGATCTCCGTCCAGAATCAACAACCGGTCGGCGAGCAGCAGCGCTTCCTCGATGCTGTGCGACACCATCAGGATCGCCCGCGTGGGAATTTTCTTCTCCCGCCACAGATCGAGCAGATCGTCGCGCAGCGTCTCCGCCGTCGGCACGTCGAGCGCGGAAAACGGTTCGTCCATCAAGAGCACGTCGGGCTCGACGACCAGCGCACGCGCGAATCCGACCCGCTGGCGCATGCCGCCGGAAAGCTCCTTCGGATAGGCGGACTCAAACCCATCGAGGCCGATCATGTCGATCGCGGCGAGTGCGCGCCGGCGCTGCTCGGCCGAATCGAGCCCCTGGGCCTCCGGTCCGAGCCGCACGTTCTCAAGCACATCCAGCCAGGGAAACAGCGCAAAGTTCTGAAACACCATGCTGATGCCCGGCTCGCTGCCGCGCACGGGTCGTCCGCGATAAAGCACCTCCCCTGCCGTCGGCGGCACCAGCCCGGCGATCATGCGCAGGATCGTGGATTTCCCCGATCCCGATTTCCCGAGCAGGGCCACGATCTCGTGCTCGCGCAGCGCGAACCGCACGTTCTCCAACACGGTGATCGGCTGGCGTTCGGGTCCGGTGAACTGCTTGCCGACGTTGCGCAGTTCGATCAATGCTTGTGTCTGAGCCATGTCAAGTCTCCACGAACCGCTCTTCGGCGAACCGGTACAGGCGCATCCAGAGCACGCGGTTCATCAACAAAACGTAAATGATCATTACGGCTATTCCAAGTACGAGCCGCGGCTGATCGCCGGCAATGGCCTGCTCGGTGATATAGCTTCCCAGTCCGCTCGCCTTGAGTGTACGCCCGCCCCAGGTGACAATCTCGGCGACGATGCTCGCGTTCCATGCCGCCCCGGCTGCGGTCAACCCGCCGGTCACGTAGGCGGGCAATATCGCCGGCAGGTACAGCCGCCGCCAGCGCTGCCAGCCGCGCATGCCCAGACTGTCGGCCGCCTCGCGCAGTTCGCCCGGAATCTGCTGGGCGCCGGCAATCACGTTGAACAGTATGTACCACTGCGCGCCGAGCACCATCAGCGGGCTCAACCAGACTTGCGGCGCAAGATGCCAGCGCAGGATCACAATTACGAACAGCGGGAACAACAGATTAGCCGGGAAAGCAGAAAGAAAGAGCACGAACGGCTGGGCCCGTTGCGTCCATTTCTGCCTCAGGCCGATCTGAATGCCGATCGGAACCCACACCAGGCTCGCAATCAGCGTGAGCACGAGCACTCGTGTCAGTGTGTAAGAACCGATGAGGAATACATGAGCGACTTCGCTCACCCCTACACCGGAGAGAATGTAGCGCGCAAGAAATACTACGGTAGCAACGGCAGCAAGCGCGAGGAGCGTGTTCCATGTCGTCTCTCCCAGCCAGGGCGACAGCCGCACGATGCGGGCGCGTTCGCGTTGTGGGCGGATCCGGCGGGCGGCCCGCCGTCTGCGCAAGCGCAGGGCGATGTACGTCATCGCCGCGTGCAATTTCGCAACGAAGGCGCTGCGGCGCAAAAGATCGAGCATCCACGATTGTGGTTCCTCGCCACCCGAAGGATGCATCTTGAATTTTTCGGCCCACGCCACCAGCGGACGAAACGCGAGCTGGTCATAGAGCATGATGACGACGAACATGGCCAGTATGGCCCAGCCAATGGCGCCGAGATCCCGATGCGCGATGGCGACGCTGATGTAGGAACCGATCCCGGGCAATAGAACGCGATGATTGGCGACCGTGATCGCCTCGGCGGCGACCACGAAGAACCAGCCGCCCGACACCGACATCATCGTGTTCCATACCAGTTGCGGCAAGGCGTGCGGAAACTCCAAGCGCCGGAACCGCTGCCAGCGCGAGAGCTGGAACACGGCGGCGGCCTGTTTGAGTTCCTTGGGCAACAGCTTCACCGATTGGTAATAACTGAAAGCCATGTTCCAGACCTGGGAGGTGAAGATCGCGAAGATTGCCGCAAGCTCCGCGCTCAGAATCGGATTGGACAGTCCCTTCGTCAGCCACAGCAAGGCAAAAGGGAGAAAGCCCAGTATTGGCACCGACTGGCCGATGTCGAGCAGCGGAATCAACACTCGCTCGGCGCGCCGGCTCTTCGCCGCCCAGGTGCCGACGACGATGGTGAACACGAAGGAAATCGCGAGCGCGGCCAACATGCGCAGCGTCGTCTTGAGCGCGTAGATGGGCAGGAGCGCGGGATCCAGCGACAGCGTCGCGCGCAGACCGGTGTAGTTCCCCGGCGGCGTATGGCTGCTTGCCCAGGCCAGCAGAAAAAAAGCGCCGATCACCAGCGGCAGAAGCACCAGATCCCAGCGGCTCACCCAGGCCTTCGCGGCAAACGATCGCTGCGGGTAACGCTCTGGCACGGTTTGCTCCTCGCCCGGCTGTTTCACGAGCGCGATCGCGGGACTATCAATGCCCCGGACGGCTCAATCCAATTTAGAGCACCTCTAAAAATGCGCTTTTCCCGCGATAGCTGCGTCGGCTCCGTGCTCGAATCCTCATGTATTTGCACATACGCTACGGTTCTGCGCGCGGTGCCTCCTTGCTCTCACAAAAAAATCACTACTTGTAGAGGCGCGCTCATTCATTCCAACACGCTGGTCCCTGATGCACCGGCTTGGTCTGCCGCGTCGTTCCGTGATGCGGCCGGCCCGGGATTATAGTCCCGCGGCCGGCAGGATTGACTCCATGCCATCCGCAACGGCAACTGGATTCAGTTCAGGGAAACACGGAACCTCCGAATTAATCAGAGCTTCCTCAGACTTGCGTCGAACTCGGAGTCGGGTTGGGTAATACCGTGCCAGGTGGCTCAGCGGCCGTAGCGGCGGTCGCGGCGCTGGTAGGTGCGCACGGCCCGCAGGAAATCTATGCGGCGGAAAGCCGGCCACAGCACGTCGCAAAAATAAAACTCGCTGTAGGCCGCCTGCCAGATCAGAAAGCCCGACAATCGCTGCTCGCCGCTGGTGCGGATAATGAAGTCCGGATCCGGCGTGCCGTCTGTGTAGAGGTGGCGTTCGAGGCTCTCGGCGCTTAACTCTGCGGCCACCGACTCGAGCGAGCGTCCTTCGGCCGCCGCCTCGGCAAGCAGGCCCTTTACCGCGTCGGTAATTTCCTCGCGTCCGCTGTAGGCGAGCGCGATGGTGAGCAGCATGCCGTCGTGTTCGGCGGTAGAAAGTTCCAGCGCCTCGCTCGCCGCCACGACACGCTCGGGCAGACGATCGCGCCGGCCGATGATCTTTACGCGAACGCGCTCGGATTTGATCCGCGGCTCCTCCAGCAGGCGCGCGCTCTCGCGCACGAACAAATCCAGCAGATACTCCACTTCGGCGTCCGAACGGTCGAAGTTCTCGGTGCTGAAGACGTAGAGCGTGACGTGACGCACGCCGAGATCGAGACACCATTCGAGCACCTCGCACAGCTTGTCCACGCCGAACTGATGCCCGAGCGCGGCCTTGAGGCCGATGCCGCGGGCGAAACGTCGGTTCCCGTCAAGGATCAGGCCGATGTGCGCCGGGACCCGCCCGACAGCCACCTGGCGCATGAGCCGCCGTTCATACCACCAGTAAAGCGGACGGAGCAGCGGCCTTAACAGCCGCCACGGGCGATAGAGCACCGACGCGTAAACAGCGCGTGCCCGACTGACAGCGGTCCGGCTCGTGCCAGCATCCGCGACCGAATGAGAAGCGTTCTGATCCATGGCGCACCACGTCAAGCGCCTACAGGATACGTTTTTTTATGCGCTTCCGCTCATCCGGCCTAAGCGTCACAGCGAGCACAGGCCCAGCTTCCTTAGAGGTGCTCTCCATTCACGATTCCTGGGTGCAGGCGCCGATACGATGTGCCTCGATCTTCATTGCCGTGGTGATGGCATTCCTGGTCGTTACCACTTTCATGCTGCCGTGACTCCTGTCGCGGTCATCGAAAATCATGTCGTATTCAATGGTTCCCGTCTTCCTGCCGCTTACGATCCAGTCTCCCGTTAAATGCAGATGGTTGCCGTCGAGCCGGTAGTGTTCGACAACCGACGTCGGCGAATCCGCTTGATTGAGAAAATCGCGCACATCTCCGGGCTTGATACAGGAAGAGTCTTGTTCCGCCGGCTGCGGTTTACCGTTGACCTCAATCGTCGTCGCGAACGCCCATTCGCCTGGTTGGATCAGACTGGAGAGATCCAGCACCGGGTTCTTTCCGGTCGGCCCGACGGCCGGCGCCGCCGTCGGAATTGCCAAACCCAGACACAGGGCGGCAAATATCGTTGCACGCATGCTTTACCTCCTGCGTCATCGTCCTCAAGCCTTCACAACTTTTATCGCTGCACTTTCCGCAAGACAACGGTTGCCCCATGTTCCTTATTCGCGTCGCGTTGCTCGTGAAAAGTCCATTCCTTATTAATCTCCTGTGCAACGGCGAACAAGATCTGTGTACCGCATCAGACTTCTCTTGGTCCTGCGGCTTAGCGCCACAGGACCAGGAGATAATCCAACCCCTCAAACTGCAATCGCCAGACCCTTGCTCACGGATGCTGGATGCAGAACGTGTAGGCGCCGCCGGTATTCCCTGCTTTCACGCCCCAGCTATAGGTACCCGCCGGTCCCCAGCGATGCACCTCGGTACCCGGGAAACGATGTTCCCAGCGACCGTGTGCGCTGTCCACCCGCGCGTACAGGCCAAAGCCTGTGGACGCATAGAGGATTGCGTTCTCCTCGCCCGCCGGCGCTGCATAACTCGTGACAAGCTCAGAAGCACCGGAGCCCAGCGTGCCGGTGTAGGCCGTGTAGCTGTCGGGACAACTCTGCGCACCGGTGATCCCGGTCGGCGCGCTTGCCGTCAAAGGAGGTGTCGCCTTGGCGATGCTCGCGGTGTTGTCGATCATGGTGCCGGGGGCGCCCGTCGCCTTCAAGGTGACGTTGGCCGTCGCCGTGCCGGCATTGCCGTTGATCGAGCCGAAGTCGCAGGTCACCACCCCCGACGCTTCGCTGCAACTGCCTTGCGTCGCCATGGCAGAGATGAAGCTCGCCGCTGCGGGCACCGTCATCGTCGCACTCACCGCGGGCGAAGCCGCACTGGCATTGTTGGTCGCAATCGTCTGGCTGACGTAGGTCTGGTTCTGCCCTACAGTCTGCGGAGCACTCACCGCAAGACCCAGATCGCTCTCGCCCTCGAAGTAGGCCGCGCCCTGATAGACGTTGCTGTTGACGGTTGCACCATCCGCACCGACGAGGGCGGTGGTACCGGCGAGAGCGACCGAGCTGCCGAAGTAGTCATCCGCCGCGCCGTCAATCGCGGTGAACTTCTGGGTCTGGCTCCAGCTCCCATCCGAGTTGCTGAACACATAGGCCGCGCCTTGATAATCGTTGCCGTTGACGGTAGCGTTAAATGCACCGACGAGGACGGTACTGCCGGCGAGGGCAACCGAAGTGCCGAACTCGTCGCCCGCCACACCGTCACTCGCGATCAGCTTCTGGGTCTGCGTCCAAGTGCCGCCCGCCTCACTGAACACATAGGCCGCACCCTGGGCATGTTTGCCATTAACGGTGGCGACCTCCGCGCCGACGAGCGCAGTGCCGCCGACGAGAGCGACCGAAGAGCCGAATTCGTCACCCATCGCGCCGTCACTTGCCGTGAGCTTGGCCGCCTGCGTCCAAGTGCCGCCCACCTCGCTGAACACATAGGCCGCACCTTGATAATAGTTGCCGTTAACTTTGGTTTCATTCGCACCGACGACAGCGGTGGTGCCGTCGAGGGCGACCGAGTTGCCGAAGCTGTCTTGCGCCGCACCGTCGCTCGCGGTGAGCTTCTGGGTCTGCGTCCAGGTGCCGCCCGATTCGGTGAACACGTAGGCCGCACCTTGGATGGAGTTGCCGTTGACAGTGTCACCGGACGCACCGACGAGGGCAGTCGTGCCCGAGAGGGCGGCTGAGGCGCCGAACCACTGATCATCGACGCCGGCGTCGCTCGCGGTGAGTTTGGCCGTCTGGCTCCATTCCCCACCCGAGTCGGTGAACACGTAGACCGCGCCCTGATACTCGTAGTCATTGACTGTGGCGAGCCACGCGCCGACGAGAGCGGTGGTGCCATCGATGGCGACCGAGTTGCCAAAGCCGTCGCCACCATCGCTTGCGGTGAGTTTGGCTGTCTGAGTCCAAGTGCCACCCGATTCGGTAAACACATAGGCTGCGCCACCGGTCGCACTGACGAGGGCGGTGTTGCCCGATAGGGCGGCCGAGTAGCCAAAGCTGTCGTACGCCGCACCGTCGCTCACCGTGACTTTCTGCTCCAGCCACACCAGCGGATCCACCGTAAGCGGATAGACGGCCTGCGCATCATTGACGGCAATCAGGATGCGATCACCTTCGCTCTTCATCGTCGCCGGAACGACTTTGCCGTTCGCATCGGTCACGACCAACTGGCCGTAGCGCAACTTGCCGAATGCGAGCGTGTTCTCCTTCTTCGTCATGCCGGCGGAGGCCGGTATCCAGTCAGACTTTGTATCCCGACCCTGGGTCGGGAGGCTTTCTTTCGACTGGGCCCCGGCCTGCGCCGGGGCGACGATACGGGAGGCCAACGCCAAGGTCAGTTCGCCCGCTCCGTGCGGACGCTTCGCGAGCGTGAAGCCCTGCTCGAAGCCGACCGACAGCACCCGCCACCATTCCGTGAGGTTGTCATGGGCGTAGCTCACCCGATTGCCCGTGATCGCGGGCTGTACTGTCGCCACGGCAGCGAGTTCATTCCCGCGTCCGACACCGACGAGATGCAGCGCCAGCGGCGCTGCGCCCTTGCTGTTGAAGTGTGCGCCCGCAGCATCGAAGCAGGCCGTGAGCGTCTGCTTCGGCAGCGTTGCACAACCCTTTGCATTCAGCGCATAGGCCGGCCCCGCGTCCTTCGCGAGCGATTGATAAAACACCGGACGCAGTGCCGCCGGCAGCGTTTGCCCCGCGGCATGGTTCGGCGTCGCGGCCTTCGCCGCGGGCTCGCCCGCCCGCGCTTGCCCGACTCCCCAACCTCCAGAAAGGGCGAGTCCCGCACTCCCTCCCGCCATGATGAAGAGCACACCCAGTGCCTTCAGAAGATTCGTCGCTTTCATTACCTGCCTCCCGGCCCGTGGCCATCAAAATGATCCACCCCGCGCAACGGCGGGCGTATCCTGTAGCGCGAAGAAAGTGTGGACGAAGAGCGCCGATTTAGCCTTACGTTTTCATTCTTTTTTCGTTATTTTTGTATTATTTTTCCCATCAATTCCGCTTTCGCCGGGGAGAGAATGAACGAAATGGACCGCAGCGACAACCGCCGGTACCGATTCGGCCCGTTCCGGCTGGACGGGGCCGAGCGGCGAGTATATCGGGACGGCGAACCGGTGCCGTTGCCCCGCAAGGTCTTCGATCTGCTCCTGATCCTGGTTGAAAACGCCGGGCGGCTGAAGACCCGCGAGGAACTGATCGAGGGTCTGTGGCCGAACACCATCGTCGAGGAGCAGGGGCTGAGCACGCGCATCCATGCGCTGCGTCGGGCGCTGGGCGACGAAGGTGCAGTCCCGACGTATATCGAGACCGTGCGCGGGGTCGGCTATCGCTTCATCGCCCCGGTCACGATCGAGGAGGCTGCGCCCCCGAAGGCGGATTGGCAATCCGCCGCAGGCGCGGCACGCCGGCGGCGGAGGTGGATTGGTCTCGGCATCGCGGTCCCGGTCGTAATCATCGTCGCAGCCGGGTGTTCACCTGGTTCACGTTCCGGCACCGGCCCGCCGAAGGAACGGCACATACTCCGACTCCCGCAATCGCCGTGCTGCCGTTCGAGAATCTGAGCACCGATCCCGCCAACGCCTACTTCGCCGTCGGTATCCAGCATGAAATCCTCACCCGCCTCGCCACCATCGGCTCACTGAGAGTCATCGCGCGCACCTCGACCGCGCAGTACGCGAGCCGCCCTACCGACCTGCGGACCGTCGGCCGCCAACTCGGCGTCACGACGGTGCTCGAAGGCAGCGTGCAGAAGGCGGGCGACGAAGTCCACATCAACGTGCAGTTGATCGATACCCGCACCTACGCCTTTATCTGGGCCCAGAGCTACAACCGCAAACTCACCAACATCTTCAATGTCGAGGGCGAAGTGGCCCAGAAGATTGCCCATGCGCTCCAAGTCAGGCTTGAGCCCGCGGAGAGCGCACGGCTCGCGCGTGCCCCGACGCAAAATCCGCAGGCTTATCTTCTCTATCTGAAAGCAAATTATCTGGACTATAAAATCTTCGATAGCAATAGCGTTGAAGATCCGGCTGCCTCGGTAGCCCAAGCCGTATCGTTCTACCGCCAGGCGATTACCCGCGATCCGGACTTTTCACTTGCCTGGGCTCGTCTTTCGATACTCGAAGTCAATGCCTGGTGGTTTGGCTACGGCGACGTGCCGGATCGCCTTGTCTCGGCCGAACAGGCGGCGAAAAAAGCACTCGCGATCGCTCCCGATCTGCCGCAAGCACATTTGGCAATAGGCTATGTCGAAGACATTGCTCACGACAACATTGCCGCAGCACTCTCGCAATATGGGCAAGCACTTCGGCGGCTCCCCATGATCCCGACATCATTGCCCGCATCGCCTACATCCACCTCAAGATGGGCAAATCGCTGAAGGCGCTCGCCGAGCTTCGCCAGGCGACCGCGCTGGACCCGCGTAATCCCCGACTGCACTATGCAATTGCCGTCACCCTGACGGAGCTTCGCCGCTATCGAGAGGCCGAACAACAGCTTGAGCAAGCGTTGGCGATCGAACCCCACGACTACGACGTAATGACCTACCGCGTGCGCATGCTGTTCGTCTCCGGCCGGCCGCAAGCGGCCCGCCGGGCGCTGGCACAGATTCCACCGAACGTTGACCCGCAGGGCTCCGTGAGCGCGCTGCATTTCTGGTCGGCGTGGCTCGCACGCAAGCCGCAACAGGCTCTCGCGGCGCTCGCCCACGCGCCCGACTGGGTCATGGGTGCGAACATGCTCTACAGTGTGCCCGCGGATCTGCTGCGCGGCGAAGCGCAGGCTATGCAAGGAGATCGGGCTGTGGCACGCAAATCCTATGAAGATGCCCGCACCACGTTGCAGGCGGCGCTCAAACGACAGCCCGCGCCGTACCTGTGGGGCGCACTCGGCCTGACCGAGGCCGGGCTCGGCAATGATGACGAAGCCGTAAAGGACGGACAACAAGCGGTGCAGCTGCTGCCTGTCACGAAGAACGCCTTATACGGCACGGCGCACCTTGCGATGCTCGCGGCGATCTATGCCCGGACGAACAAACCCGAACAAGCCGTCAAACTGCTCCGCCGACTCTTGTCCATGCCGGCGGGCGGCCCCGTCTCGGTACCACTGCTGCGACTCGATCCGACCTGGGATCCGCTGCGCAAGAACCCACGCTTCCAGGCGCTCTTGAAACAGTACGGGAAGCAAATACCCGCTCCGGCAAGCTCTGCCGCAAGCGTCGGCGCACCTGCGACAGGGTAATTAAGCGGCGCTACCCTACCGGGGCCGTTTGAGAATCGCGGCACACCGGCACAAAGGACGTTGGTGTAGCGGTTACCCAGAGTCCAGGGCATGGAGTATTCATGTTCAGCCGGATTCCGTAGTTGTTGTCGGCGATGAAATTGTCGGCGACCAGAAGATAGCGCTTATCTGCACGCCCAAGAAGATCGACACTCCAGTGTTTCGGCATCATCGGTAGTGATGTGCCCTTCAAATCCCGCTATACTCCATACCTCCACACATACTCCGGCGGAACGACCGAGAAGGAAATGGGTATGAAGCACGCACGTCTCGTCTTCGGCCTCGTACTCGTACTCGGCCTTGCCCTCGTGCCGTTCACGGCGGCGCACGCGCACGCCGCGAGCACCACTGCCGCTGCGCCGCTCACCCGCGGCGACGTGATCAAAATCGTGCGTCAGGAAATTCAGCGCGAGTTCGCCCTGCGCGACTGGCAACGTTACTCGGGCTATATAGATGAGTATAGGGGTGCGGATGCCGCGTCTCTTTTCTCGCTTTCTGTCCTGGATCGAGCCACGGCGATCGGCGACACGAAATCGCCCGTGCGGGTAATCGCGTACGCGGATTACGAGTGTCCGTATTGCAAGACATTCGAAACCGCGATCGCCCCTGCGCTGCACCGCAAGTTCCACTCGCAAGCGCTGTTCGTGTATCGCTTCTTTCCGCTCGACATGCACGGCCAAGTGGCTCGGACCGAGGCGATTGCGG
>JBOIBN010000054.1:0-15356 GCA_050739575.1 Gammaproteobacteria bacterium | reverse complement strand
TTTGAGATGGTAGGGAGAAGTCGGCGCGGGCTGCCCGGTGACCCAGTAACGCAGGCTCGCGACCGGCACCGGCCAGCCGAGCGTTTGTTCGAGCGCCGTTTCCGGCGTGTTCGTCGTCCACTCGTTGCCCTTCGAGTCGCGGATGCGCATTTCGCCCGGATCGCCCCATAGCCGGACCATGCCGAGTCCGAACGGTCCGGAGAAGCTGAGCGATATGTTCGCGCCCTTTTCCTGCCAGGAAAGACTCGCCGAGCCGCCGTGATGGGCTGTGACCACGCCGATCCGTCCCTGCAATTGCCAATCGCTCAGTGCCTGCAAGCGCGCGCGCCGGCTCTGCCACGCGGCCTGGTTCCCGGGGCCTCCGGGATAAAGCACGGTCGTACAGCCGGCGACGAGCGACAGCATGAAGATCACGGTCAGGATACGGGCGCATCTGTCCGCCGTGCCGACCCGCGCGGCCGCGACGGGAATTCCGTCCGCAGCGTTACCCATCACCTTCAAGGAGGCGTGCTGCGCGCCAGTTGTTGTTTGAGCTTGAGGAGGGTTGCGTCCGTCGGCGTCTTGGCAAGTGCGTTGCCGAGCAACTTCGAAGCCGCGCTGGTGTCGCCGAGTGCAAGATAAACCTGAACGAGATGGTCGGCGACGTCGGGATCACCGGTAAGCTCCCAGGCCCGGCGCAGATATGGGACCGCCTTGGTGTTCTCGCCGAGCCGGTAAAGCACCCAGCCCATGCTGTCCAGGATCGCTCCGTTGTCCGGCGACATCGTGAGCGCCTTGACGATGTACCCGTAGGCCTCCCGGTAACGCGTGGTGTGCTCGGTCAAGGTGTAGCCATAGGCATTGAGATAATCGGGATTGTCGGGAGCTTCCGTGACTAACCCGTGGAGCAGGCGAAGCGCGGTTTCGCTCTTGCCGATCTGGTCGGCGAGCAGCGCCTGCTGGTAACGCAGCGGCTGTACCATCGGATAGTGAGCAGTCTCCGCGACGAGTAGCGCATAGGCCTGATCCGTCTTGCCGGCCTGCGCGAGCAGCGTCGCCTCGACCGCGATCCAGGTCGGAGCGAGCGCCGGCAAGGCCTGGCGCAAGCGATCCAGATAGTCCATGGCCGGGGCGAGCCCCTGCCATTGGGCGAGCGCCAGCACCGCACCCACCTGTGCCGAACTTACGAAGTCCGGATCAGTGATGCCGTGATACCAACCGAACGCCTCATCCCAATCTCCGTCTTGCGCCGCCATGGCGCCGAGCAGATTGTAGAGTCCCGGCGCCTCGCTGCCGTTTTCGAGCAGGCGCGTGACCCGGACTCGCGCCGCGGAGGTATCGCCCGCCGCCATGTCCACGACCGCATAGGCCAAGGCGACGTGAGTGTTGCCCGGTGCGAGCGCATGAGCGTCGTCGAGTATTTCGCGGGCCCGCGTGACCTGATCTCCACGGGCAAGAAGCCCGGCCACGAACACCCGCAGACCCACGTCATGCGGAGCGGCGGCGAGCGTCTTGTGGGCCAGCGCCAGTGCCTGTTTGTGCCGCCCGAGATCCCAGTTGGCTTGAATCTCAATGGTGCGGGCCAGTTGGGCGTTCCCGGCACTCGTGCCCGCAGTCTGCGCCGCAGCGAGCGCGCCGCTATCGTCACCGGCCTGCAGCAGCGCCTGCGCATGGAAAAGAGCGAGATCGGCATCCCGTGGATGATCCGCGGCGAGCGGCTGGACGACGGCAAGCACGAACCACGGATCAATCGGCCCGGTGAGGGCTAGCCTGACCGCATCCGCACCGCCCAGAACATAGGCCTCGCTGGCCGCGGCGCGGGCGTCGCTTACCTTTCCCTGGTCAAGCGCGATCCGGACGTCGATCGCGAAGGCTTCGGGGCGTTTCGGAGCAAGGCTGTGGGCAAGCTGCGTGGCCTGGCTAGCCAAGTCGTAGTCCTGAGCTTCGGTGGCGAACAGAGCGGCCAGCAGGGCGGGGTTTGCGTCGTGTTTGTCCCGAGCCTCCTTCAGCAACACCATCGCCATCAGACGCGGCGAGTGCAGGTGGTTTGCCGCGGCCGCGAAGTCCTCGTTCGCGCTGGCCGCGCTCGGCGCGGTAGCCGCGGGCGGCGGCGACGGCGTCGCGGCCGGCGGATGGGCGCAGGCGCCGAGCGAGAGCGCTACGAAGCCGCTCGCCGCGAAAGTATAGAAACGACGCATGCCGTAACCGCAGGGTGAACATTAAGACTATACCCGATTCGGCTTCCCGGGCTGCGGTAAAATGCCGACTACGCCGCTGCAATTCCGCCCGATGCTGTTCGTAATCGGAGTCAGCCACAAGACCGCTCCCCTCGCCGTTCGCGAACGGCTCGCTGTGGCGCCGACACGCATTCCGGAACTGCTCGATCAGCTGCTCGAAACTGACGGCGTGGACGAGGCCGTGCTGCTCGCGACCTGCAACCGTACTGAGCTTTACGCCGTAGCGCAGCCGCAATATAAACACCGTATCGTGGAATGGTTCAGTACGCTCGGGAACTTCGGCGGCGAGCTGGCCGGACATCTTTACGTCCACGAAGGCGCTCCCGTCGCCCGCCATTTGTTTCGCGTCGCTGCCGGCCTCGACAGCATGGTGCTCGGCGAGAACCAGATTCTCGGGCAGGTCAAAACAGCCTATCTCGACGCCCACCGCACCGCCACCGTCGGACCCGAATTGCATCAGCTTTTCCAGTACGCACTCGGCGTGACCAAGGGCATCCGCACGGATTCCGCGCTCGACAGCCTGCGTTCGCTGCCCTACGCGGCGGCCAAGCTCGCGCGTGAAAGACTTGGCGGACTCGCCGGACGCAGCGCCGTTCTGATCGGCGCTGGCGAGACGATCTCCGCGCTGGCGTTTCATCTGCGTGCCCAGGGCATCGGGCATCTGCTGATCGCCAATCGCACCCAGGCGACGGCGGTTGCGCTTGCGGCGCAACACGGAGGCCAGGCGATCGCGTTCGCGAATTTGCCGGTCGCGCTCGCCGCGGCGGATCTGCTCGCGAGCGCGACGACGAGCGAAACTCCGATCGTGACGGCCGATCTGTTCGGCGAACGCCGCGCCGAACATCCCCTGCTGGTGCTCGATCTCGCGGTGCCGCGCGACGTCTCCCCCGACGTGCACGCGCTTCCCGGCATCGAAGTAATCGGCGTGGACGATCTTTCTGCGGTTGTCGCGGCGAGCGGGGAAATGCGCTACGCAGCTGCCGCCGAGGCCGAAGCCGCCGTCGAACAGGCTCTCGCCGCGTGGCACAAGACGCGGCGCATCCGCGATGCGGTGCCCACGATCTGCGCGTTGCGCGCCGAGGCCGCCCGTGCGCGGCGCCGGACGCTGGCCGAAGCCCGGCGGATCGCGGCCGCCCGCGGCACCGATGCGGCCCTCGAATATCTCGCCGCTACGCTCACGAACCGGCTCATGCACGCACCGACGGTGCGACTGCGCGCGGCGGCCGCCGCGGACGAGGCCGAGTTCATCGCCACGACGCGCGAACTGTTCGGACTCGGCGAGGAAGGAGAGCGGCAAGACAACGCAGCCGCATGAAGCCGGCCCTGATTGCGCGGCTCCAATCGCTTGCCGAGCGTGCGCAAGTAATTTCGCGTGAACTGGAACAGCCGGAAACCGCGGCCGATTCCGACCGCTACACGGCGCTTGCGCGCGAATACGCGAGACTCATACCCGCCGCCCGCGGACTCGCAGAGTATGAACGGCTCCGCGAACAGCTCAGAGAAACCGGCCGACTCGCCGAAGACAGCGACGCCGGAATCGCACGCCTCGCCGAGGAGGAAACAAGGCGCATCGAGTCCCGGCGCGCGGCGCTCGAAACCGAACTGCTGGACACGCTCATCCCGCCCGATCCCGACGACGGGCGCAATCTCTTTCTCGAAATCCGCGCCGGCACCGGCGGCGACGAGGCGGCACTTTTTGCGGGCGATCTCTTTCGCATGTACGCCCGCTATGCAGAAACGCGTGGCTGGCGTCTCACGATCGTGAGCGCGAGCGGAGGCGAAGTGGGCGGTTTCAAGGAAGTGATTTCGCGCGTTGCCGGCTCCGATGCCTACGCTCGGCTCAAGTTCGAGTCGGGGACGCACCGGGTCCAGCGCGTGCCGCGCACCGAATCCCAAGGCCGCATCCACACCTCCGCCTGCACCGTCGCCGTACTGCCCGAAGTCGAGGCCGTGGATGAAATCCCGATCAACCCGACGGAGTTGCGCGTGGACACCTACCGCGCAAGCGGCGCCGGCGGCCAGCACGTCAACCGCACCGAATCCGCCGTGCGCATCACGCATCTTCCGACGGGCCTCGTGGTCGAATGCCAGGACGAGCGCTCCCAGCACCAGAACCGCGCCCGCGCGATGGCGCTCCTGAGCGCGAGGCTGCTCGCCGCCGAGCGCGAACGCAGAGCTGCGGCGCAAAGCTCGGCGCGTCGACTGCAGGTCGGCAGTGGCGATCGTTCCGAACGCATCCGCACCTACAACTTCCCGCAGGGCCGGATCAGCGACCACCGCATCGGCCTCACGATCTATCAACTCGAAGCAGTGCTGGAAGGCGGCCTGGACGCGTTGATCGAACCGTTAATGATCGCCGCGCGCGAGGATGCACTTGCCACGCTGACAAGCGACGTACCGGGCTGAAGTTTCCCTGTTTCGTTATTGCCGGTCGGCTGTTTTGCCAAGCGCAAGCCAGGCACCCGTCAATGCGGCGAGCAGATAGAGCTGTGCGGCGGCAAAAAGCAGCGGCATCAGTCCCCACCCGAACCAGGCCGGCACCGGCGCCGACAGGTAGGCATGGGCAAGTTCAGCCGATGTCGGAACAGATGGCGTGACAGCGGCGGAGGTGGCCGCAAACGTCCGTCCCAGGTAGCGCAGAACGGCCAATAATCCGGGCAACGCGCTCAACGCATAGACCACGCCGTAGAAAATGTACGGCCCGGCAATACGCCGAAGCAATTCGGTCCAGTCACGGCGGCCGCGTTCGAGGCTGAGCGACAACGCAGCGAACGGCCCGGCCCGGCCCAATACCGCTGCCGGCGCATACAGAACCCAAGCCACGCTGAGCAGCACGCCGGGTATCAACAACAGAATCAGGCCGAGCGCGACCCCCAGGTCGTAAAACAGTCCCGCGAGCCACAAACGCCAGGCACCGGCAGCGGCGGCGAACAGTTCGCGCAGCGGCATCGGTTTGTCCCCTACACGCGCAGCCAGTGCGGCAATCAGGGGAGCGAGCAGACAGGCGGACAGGCCGGCCTTGAGCACGTACCAACCGAGGCTCGGGCCCAACGTGGAAAGATCGGCGCCGAGCGGCGTGCCGATCCCATGCGGGTCCGGAATGCGCTGGACGAGCACCGCGGCGAGCGACATTGCGGCGACCGGGAGCCCGGCCGTCAGCGCCAGCCGCAGCCCGCCCCGGACGCCGGTCGGCCTCACATCGGTCATGCCAACGTATTGTAAAAGGGCGCGCGGCACGGTAGGATAAACAACGGAATTTCCTGCGGAGACAAGACTCATGAAACGCTTAGTGATCGCGATGACGGTGCTGGGCGGGGCGCTGGCCCTCAGTGCCTGCCATCCCAAACAAACCCAGGGCGTGACCCCCTCCCACGGCACCATGGGAACGCCGATGCCCGCTACTTCTCATTCCATGACGAGTCCAATGACCACCAGTCCGAAGCCGACGACCGCAATGTCACCGATGACGGGCATGCCTGCGACAACGGCAGCGATGCCGGCCACAGCTCCTAAAGCTATGACCTCCCCGCCGCCCGCCACGGGCGGCTGAACCCGGCCGGATATACCGTTCGATCAAGGCCCGCTTCGACGGGCCTTGTTTTGTGACGGCCGCGTCTTTTCCCGTGCGCTCGCCTCGAGCATCGAGAACCCGCAGCATCACGATGCGGCGGTGGAACCTGCTCGACCCCGAACAATCGTAATGACGGGATTATCTGCTCGTGATCCCGCGCATGAGAGAGGAATGAGAAGCGAATCGCCCTGCCAAAGCTCCGCAGTGGGCGGATTCTTTTGTTGACGTTTTGATCCAGATTTTTCCCGGTCATCCGGGCATTGCAGGGCCAGAGAATTCCCCATGACAGTAAAAAATACGGCAATTGCGGCGGGGCTTGGTTTCATCTGTACGCTTCTTTGTGCCTGCAGCAGCGGAGGTTCTCCCTCATCTTCACCCCCGTCGCCACCTCCACCTCCACCACAGGCCTATAACCCCTGCCCGGATCAGGGAAATTTCCCTTGGCAAGGACCGTTCTATGCGCAAGCGGTCACCTTCCCTTCGATACCGCTGGGCGAGACGCCGCCCCTCTACGATCCTTCCACGCTGCCGCCCGACTTCAGCGGCACGATCCTGCGGCCTGCCGATATCCAAACCTATCCAGGCCCGCGCCCGGCTGTGGTCCTGCAGCACGGCCACAATGGAAACCAATGCAATCTGTGGTACATGGCACGGGCGCTCGCGGGCGCGGGATATGTCGCCATTGTCTACACCCAGCCTTACAACGTCATCCCCGACACGCTGGGCGTGGACTTCGATGCGGTCGTCAGCGCCATTGATTTTCTCGGCTCGGCGCAAAACCCCTTTTACCGCTACACCAACCCGGCGGTGATCGGAATCGTCGGTTTTTCCGAGGGCTCGACGGCGGCCAGTTACGTCCCGAATCTGCCGGAAGCCTATGCCGTACATGCGGTCGCCGCATTGGACAACCTAAAACATTGGATCGGGGGCGATGCCGGTGCAGCCGGACAGGGATGCGAGCCGCCGGAGCAGTATCCGACGACGCCACTCGTGCCGGCGCTCGGCTTCGCCATGGATGAGGTCTGCCCGGACAACCCGCAAAACGACGGAGCGGACATCAAGGAAACCGGATGGAATTGGTGGCGCGATAACCAGATTCCCTCGGTAGAACTGGTCATGCGAGGTTATGCGCATGCCACCTTCGGCGACGGCACCTACGGTGGGAGCAGCGAACAGTTACAGACGCTCGCGTACTTCGTAGAGGCCTGGTTCGACCGCTGGCTGAACGACGACTTCGACGCCGACCAGCAGGTACTCGCGTGCACGGTCAACGGCCAAAACACCTCTGGTCTGCTGAGCCAGGCTTTCCTGTCGGGAGCCTACCTGACCGAGGCGAACATTGACACATCGGACTACGCAACCTACCTGACTCAGAACTGCCGATAAAGCGTTCGCAAGGTGTGTAAATGTACTCGGCTCACCCGTGGTTAGTGAATAGGGGCCAACCCTCAGTCACGGGGGGTTCCCCTGCGATGTCCTGCTCATGCTTCAGGTGTTGCGCTTTGAAGTTGAATCCAAACTAACCGAAACTTGCCAGAACCGGATTTTCACGGACCGTAGATAAGGTCATCGGGCCATGCCTGTGTAGGGTCAGAATAAAACTTGTATAAATCTATAACCCAATTTTTCTTCCCGGTTTGATAAGCCATAAACCATCCGAATGCTGGACCATTTTCGTAGTCGATAGTGACCAGTATCATGACCGTTCGATCAGATAATGGATGGACCCGTACGATTTTGTAACCCTCGTATTTTCCATACACAGCTTCGAACTGGTTGAAGAGTGTGGATGCCTGGCTTGCTACGACCTTTCCCGTGTCGTTTGGGCTACCTTCGAGCCAAGCTTTTATGGCAGCCGAATTATTTCCGCTACCGTAGGCCACAAAACCCTTCTTCACTATTGCGATGGCGCCCGATGACGGTCCGCTTCATAAGCTGCGGCGAAAACAGATGAAGCAGAAAAACATAACAGGATGATCAATATGAACCTACTGGAACGCATGACATTTTTCCCACTTTGCGAAATTTTTCAAAAAAGAACTGGACACTTTGTGATCATGACCTATCAGAACAAAGAAAAGTCCAGCCCCAATCAGACATCGGATGAAGACACAGTTGGCGCGTGAAAGCGGTGGAGGCGAATGCGAAGGAAAATGAATATTTCGATGAGCAAAAAGACAAGAACAACATACTACCTATACTACGCGATCGCGCGCAGCGTCGGTTACCGGAAATCGGCGGCTTTGGAGGTGGCGACCGCATGATGACGACAGAGCGCGCACACGCCTCGCCGACCGCATACCCACCGAAGGTCTCCAGCAAATCAGGCATGGTGCACTTGCGACTCGAATTCATCATCCATTGTGAACGGACGCGCGACGCGCCAGGATTGATTACCGCGACATTCGTCGAGAAGAATCCATGAAACGTACGGTCATTACGGTAGCGGTGCTCGGCGGCTGAAGCGCGAGCCGAATGTACGCGAACAAGGCCCGTTTCAGCGGGCCTTGTTTTTTGGCAAACGTATGAGCCACACCCGAAAAATCACCGAAGCTCAGTTGATCTGCGGGAACGGCGTTCCCGGCGGCCCACTGCCCGGTGCACCCGAAAATCCCGGCGGCATACCGCCGGGCCCGCCCGCCGCACCTTGCGGACCGCCGCGGGTACCGAAGTCCTGCTTCAACTGCTTGAGCCCCTTCGCCGAAAGTTTGACGCCGTAATCGTGACCCGGATTCATGATGATACCGGTATTCTCGGCTAGCACGCTGACGACATATTCCCCGGACAGCTGGGCGGGATGGTTGAACTCGCCGGCGTCGGTGCCGAGCTTCTCCGAGAGCTCGGGCGCCGTGAACAGCACCATCAGGTTGCCCATGTCGCTGGTTTCGAACACCAGCGCATTACCTGCAGGATCGAGATTCTCGGGGCTCATCTCGCGATCGAACAATGCATACACGGGTGCCCGCAACAGCGCTTGGTACACGGTAATAACGGATACCTTGCCCTCCTTCGCGCCGGCGAGCAGATACTCCAGTTCGGCGTTCGGATCGAACATCGGCGGCGGCTGGTTGACGGCCTGTTGTGCTTCATTCATGTTTCCTGCTCCATGTCAATATCGTTGACGTCATTAGGCTGCAGCGCTCGCCTTCACCCGCAGGGACGGACAAAAAAGACGCGTGCTAGATTGCGTTCAGTGCGTTGTCGAGATCAGCGATCAGGTCGCGTGGATCCTCGATGCCGACGGAAAGCCGTACCAGCCCGTCATCGAAGCCGAGAGCCTGGCGCTGCGTCTCGGGCATCGCGGCGTGAGTCATCAGCGCCGGATGTTCGATCAGGCTTTCCACGCCGCCCAGGCTTTCCGCAAGCGTGAACAGTTTCACCTGCTCCAGAAACCGGCGGGCACCGTCGAGATCGCTCGCTAGCACCGCGCTTACCATGCCGCCGAAGCCGCGCTGCATCTGTCGCTTCGCGAGTGTATGTTGCGGATGGCTTTCAAGTCCGGGATAAACGAGGCGACGGACCTTGGGATGAGTCGCAAGGTGTTCGGCGATCGCGAGTGCGCTCGACGAATGGCGTTCCATACGCAAGGCGAGCGTCTTCACGCCGCGCAGTGCAAGGTAGGAATCGAACGGACCGGCCACGGCACCGACGGAGTTTTGCAGAAAGGCAATGCGTTCGGCGAGCTCTGGCGCGCCCGCGACGAGCACGCCGCCAACCATGTCGGAATGGCCGTTCAAATACTTGGTTGCCGAATGCAGCACCAGATCGAAACCGTGTTCGAGCGGGCGCTGGCTCCACGGGGTCGCAAACGTGTTGTCGGCGAGTGTGAGTGCGCCGACCTTGCGCGCCGCCTCGGCAACAGCTGTGAGATCCACGAGCTTGAGCAACGGGTTGCTCGGTGTCTCGACCCATACCAGACGCGTTTCGGAAGTTAGCGCCTTCGCAAGCGTCTGCGAATCCGACAGATCAGCATAAGTAAACTTCAGTCCTGCGCTCTTTGCGCGCACCTTCTGAAACAGGCGGTGCGTGCCGCCGTAAAGATCATCCATGGCAAGCACTTCGCTGCCGGCGGGCAGGAGTTCCAGCGCCGTCGCCGCGGCAGCCATGCCGGAAGCAAAGGCGTAGCCTTCGACGCCGCCTTCGAGCGACGCAATCGCGCGTTCCCAGGCGAGTCGCGTCGGATTTTGGGTGCGCGAATACTCATAGCCTTTGTGCTTGCCGGGGCTCACTTGGGCGTAGGTGGAAGCTTGCGAGATCGGCGGCATCACGGCGCCCGTAACCAGATCGGGCTCTTGACCGCCGTGCACGCACAGCGTTTCGAAACTAAAGTTTTCAGATGCACTCATGCTCGGGCTTCCTTGTTGCGGATCCAGGTGAGATAGTCGGCGCGCGTGACGAGGCCCAGAAACTCATCGCCGTCCTCGATCGCGACGGCGGTTTCGACTGCCAGCCGTTCCGCCAGCCATTCCGTCGGGTCGTTTACGCTCATGCGTGGGAATCCGGCGTTCATTACCCGGCCGACCGGCGCCTCGAAGGGCAGCGACAAATCGATCACAGCATGCAGGAGGTCGCCTTCGGTTATCGCCCCGACCAGCCGTCCGTCGCGTACCACCGGCAATTGCGAATAACCGCCGTCGCGCAGGCGATTGTGCGCCGTGGAAAGCGTGTCCTCGGGTCCGACCGTCACCGTCGCGTGGTGGCGATGCGGCCGGGTGATGAGATCGTTCAGCGTGCCGCTAGGATCGGGCGTGAGAAAGCCGCGTTCGGCCAGCCAGAAATCGTTGTAGAACTTGGACAAATACTTGGCGCCGGTATCGCAGCCGAGCGTCACCACGCGTTTGGGTTCAGTCTGCTCGCGGCAATAGCGCAGCGCCGCGGCAATCAAGGTACCCGAGGAAGAGCCGAGCAGCAGGCCTTCCTTGCGCAGCACCTCGCGTGCCGTCGCGAAAGATTCGGCATCTGAAATCGTGTAGGCGCGCTTCACCGCGGAAAGATCCGCAATCGAGGGAATGAAGTCCTCGCCGATGCCCTCGACCAGCCAGCGCCCCGCCTTGCCGAGCTTGCCGGTTGCGATGTAATCGGCGAGCACCGAACCCTCGGGATCGGCGAGCACGAATTCGGTTGCCGGCGAGGCTTGGGCAAAGTAGCGGGTCATGCCGGTCAGCGTGCCGCTGGTACCGACACCAAGCACGACGGCGTCCACCTTGCCGTCCATCTGTTCGAGAATTTCCGGTCCGGTTGTCGCCGCGTGCGCCGCCGGATTGTCCGCGTTGGCGAACTGATTGATGTAGTAGCCACCGCGTTCGCCGGCAAGACGTTCGGCGAGATCCTGATAATACTCGGGGTGACCCTTTTGCACGTCCGAACGAGTGAGCACCACTTCGGCGCCCATCGCCTGCACGTTGAAGACCTTTTCGCGGCTCATCTTGTCCGGCATCACGATGAGCAAGCGGTAGCCGCGGATCGCGGCGACCAGCGCGAGACCGAGACCGGTGTTGCCGGCCGTCGCTTCGACGATCAAGTCGCCCGGTTTGAGTTCGCCGCGGCGCTCCGCCGCCTCGATCATGTGACGGCCGATGCGGTCCTTGATCGAGCCCCCGGGATTGAGCGCTTCGAGCTTAAGGAACAGCCGGCAGCGCCCGGTGTCAAGGCGGGAGGCCTCCACCATCGGCGTGTTGCCGATGAGATCGAGCACGCTGGTGGCAATCGGCATGCGGTTCTTCGCGGTCCCGGAAAAGCGGTTATGTTAGCAGTATGAATACCGGCCGCACCCTTCCCGCGACGCTCGGCGAGCTGCTTGCGACTGCACGCGCCGGGCTCGCCGACCCGCGCGAGGCGCCGATTCTCGTCGCTCACGCCCTCGCTCTGGAACACAGCGTCTTGTATGCACATCCCGAGCGGCAGATCTCACCCGAAGAGGCCGGTAAAGCGCTTGCACTCGTCGTGCGGCGCGCAAAGGGCGAGCCCGTCGCCTACCTGACGGGCAAGCGCGAATTTTATGGTCTCCCGCTCACGGTCAGTCCGGCGGTGCTGATTCCGCGCCCGGAAACGGAGCTGCTCGTGGAACTCTCACTCGACCGCCTGACCGACACCCGCGACCCGTGCGTCGCCGATCTCGGCACCGGCAGCGGCGCGATCGCGCTTGCCCTGGCG
Organism: Gammaproteobacteria bacterium; assembly: GCA_050739575.1. GTDB lineage: Bacteria > Pseudomonadota > Gammaproteobacteria > JAKDMP01 > JAKDMP01 > JBOIBN01. Next base: position 3,416 of record JBOIBN010000054.1, on the reverse strand, counting down.
CACGAACGTACGGACGCGCGCGTCATCGCCAGCGATCGCTCGGCCGATGCACTCGCAATCACCGCTGCGAATGCCGATGCGCTCGGCCTCGCCAACGTGCATTTAGTACAGGCCGATTGGCTGACGCCGTTCGCACCGACCGCATTCGATCTGATCGTAACGAATCCGCCTTATGTCGCTGCCGATGATCCGCATCTTATGCACGGCGACCTCCTTCACGAACCGCGCACGGCGCTCGGAGCCGGCGACGACGGACTTGACGACATCCGCCGACTTCTCTGCGCGGCGGCCATGCATCTGCGTCCGGGCGGTTGGATTGTGCTCGAACACGGCGCGACACAACAGGCCGCAGTCATCGAACTCGCCCAAGTCGCGGGTTGGGAAAATGTGAGCGGCTACTGCGACTACTCGAATTTGCCGCGTGCCGTCACCGCCCGCCGTGGCAGGTAAAATGCAGAGCTATGAACAGCCGTGGCGCTCCGGAAATCGCAACGCGATTGGAGCGGGAAATTTTCACGCACATACCGCTTGCGGCTGCGATGCGCGTTCGCGTGGCCGATCATCGACCGGGACGACTCGTACTCACCGCTCCCTTCGACGTCAACCGCAACCACGAAGGCACAACCTTCGGCGGCAGCATCGAATGCCTTGCCACGCTCGCCGGCTGGGGGCTCTTGTGGCTTATGCTCGCCAATCCCGAAACGACCATCATGATCTCGCATGTCGAAACCCGTTTCCGTGCGCCCTTCGCGGGCGAACTGCGGGCGACTGCCGCTGCACCGGCGGTAGCTGATTGGGATCGTTTCGCTACCCTGCTCGCGCGCCGCGGACGCGCGGGTATTGATATCGCAGTCAGCGTCGGCAGCAAAGAGAATTCGGCATGCGCCGAATTCCGCGGCCGCTATGGCGTCATGACGAAAGCCGCGCGTTCGTCGGCTGAGGCGTCAACTCCCAAGCGTCGCACCGCCTGACGGCTCCGCCGCCAAAGGGCACCGGGCAGACGGCCGCGCTCGAATCATGTACGGCCAAAGTGATACCCCCGCTAAACACTTTCCCACGACAGATCTTGCGGGCGTATAGTCTAAAGGACGCTCGTCCACGTATCGGCCCCGGCCCGTTGCGATAACTCCAACAGACGCGTCCGGCGGGCCCCGCTCCGATATGTCTTCGCGCGGCGGTCCGGGTCTTTGCGGCCCGGCGGGAACACGCGGCTACACAGGGGAATCCTATGAACGTTCCAGGAACAATCGGTCTCAAGGCATTTTTGTCGGTGCTCGCGCTGGCGGGCGGCGGTGCTTTGGCGCTTGCTGCCCCGATCAATGGCGCGGCGGCGGGCGCTGCGGACCATCCAAATCACTCGACCCAGGCGCTGCCCGCGGGTCTGCGCCCTGCGCTCTATCAGGCGCTCGCCAAGGATGCGGGCCCCGCCTACGCCATCGGCAAGGACGGCTGCGCGACATTACCCAAACAATCGCTTACGGCCTGCTTCACAAAAGACGGTACGCGCTTCAGCGGCAAGAATGCGCCCGCACTCGCATTGCATCTTGCCAGCTATGGTCGGGGCGATCAACTCATGTCCGTCAAGCCGGTTGCGCCGACCAACCAGGCCAATCGCGCCGCCTACGCGCACGGCAACGTGACCGAATGGTGGCGGGTGTTGCCGATGGGCTTCGAGCAGGGCTTCACGGTTGAGAAGCGCCCGGCCGGCAACGGTGAACTAACGCTGGCGCTGACGACGAGCCGAGAAGCTGCATCGCACGGCGAAAATCTCGGCTGGGGCAAGCTCAGCTACGGCAAGCTCGTCGTGACCGATGCGAATGGCCACGTCGTATCGGCCACGCTGAAGAACGACGGCAATCGCATCCTGATCGCCGTGAACGACGCGCACGCTGTCTATCCGCTCACCGTGGATCCGCTGGTCTGGATCGAGCAGGAAATCGGCGCTGATTCCTATTCCTGGGGCCAAGCGTTCGGGGTTAGGGTTGCGTATTCCGGCGCGACCGCATTTGCCGGCGCACCTGTTGTCGCCAATAAGGTTTTTGTGTTCAACGAATCGAACGGAAGCTGGACGCTGACGCAAACACTTACCCCAAGCGATGATATGTCGGCTTGCTTTGGAGGCTCGCTGGCAACAGACGGAACCACGCTCTTGATCGGGGCGCCCGCCACTTGCGTTGACAACGGACAGGGTGCAGCTTATGTGTTCACGTACGCTAATGGTAGCTGGACCGAGGCGCAGAAACTCATCCCCACCGGCGGCGGACCCAATAACGCGTTCGGTTCCTCGGTCGCGCTCGATGGAACCACGGCTCTCATCGGCGCAAAAAACGCCACTGTCAATGCCAACGCCGGGCAAGGTGCGGCCTTCGTGTTTAGCGATTCGGGCGGCACCTGGAGCCAGACGCAGATGCTGACGGCGAACGACGGCGCGGCCGGCGACGCGCTCGGCTCCTCGGTTGCGCTCGACGGAACCACGGCCATCGTCGGCGCTCCCCTAGCTACCGCCTATGGCATACAGTTTCAGGGCGCCGCCTATGTATTCAACAATTCGGGCGGCACTTGGAGCCAGACGCAGAAGCTGACGGAGAGCGATGGCAATGAGATCTACGACGAGTTCGGATATTCGGTCGCCCTGGCGGGGTCCACCGCTATGGTGGGTGCGATCCGCGCCGGTCCGGGAAGTGACCTCACGGGCTATGTTTACGTATACGGCGAGGCGGGTGGAAGCTGGAGCGAAACGCAGACCCTGACGGCGACCTCGGGTATCGGAGCCGATGTGGGAGATTTTGGCTCTGCGATCGTTTTGGACGGCGGTACTGCGCTGATTGGAGCCGATCAGACTTGTCTTTACAACTATTTCGATTGCGCAGGTTCGGCCTATCTGTTTGCCGATTCGGACGGTACTTGGAGCCAGACCCACGAGTTCTTCGCGAGCGATGGGGAGCAAGATGACGAGTTCGGGGCGTCGGTCGCCTGGAATGGCACGACCGCCTTGATTGGGGCGCCTGCTGTCCCCTACGGTGATCTCTACGTCGGCGCGATCTATTTCGACACCGACTCGGATCTGGATCTTGCGCTGAGTGCCCCGCAGACCGTGCTACGGGGTCATAACTTCGTCAGCCAGACGATCGCGACCAACAATGCCACTGCCGGTTCAGTCGCCATGGCGGTGAAGATACACGTACCGGCGGCGGCGACACTTGTCTCAGCGAGCGCGAGCCAAGGGAGCTGCACCGAGACCTCGGGCACCGTCACCTGCGCGTTCGGCCAGATTGCCGCGGACGGCGCAACGGCGACGGCGAACGTGACGCTCAAGGCAACAGGTGAGGTCGGTACAACAATTGAGAACACAGCAAGCGTGGCCAAGGCAACACCGGCGCTCACGGCGAGCGCGCCGACCACGATCACGACTGCGA
>JBOIBN010000053.1:0-15560 GCA_050739575.1 Gammaproteobacteria bacterium | reverse complement strand
CACGTAGAGCCAGACGACGACATAGAGCACGGCGAACACCCACAACGGCAACGGCAGATAAATCACCCGTTCGATCCAGCCCGCAATGAGCGGAGTGGGTTTCCCTCCGCCCCCGAGATCGGCCTGCCACAAGGTAAGAAAACAGGCACGTCCCGCGAGCGCCTGCGCCGCAACGGCCGCGAGAATCACGAGGTGCGCAAGGCGCCACCAGAATCCACGCACCCAATCCCAGCCGCGCCATGCGCCGAGCGGGATGACGACGAGTCCCGCCACGTTGAACACGATGATCGCGACATGCACGCCGAGCACGACCCAGACAAACACTGACACTTAAGCCCCCCGGCTGGTCGTCACGAAACTCGTCGCACCGCCGGCAGGCACCTCGGATTCCATGACAAAGACAGCTTTCATATCGCGATCATAGCGCCGTTCCGCCCTCCGCATTCGCCTCTCCCCGGGACATGAAGAGACATGCGCTACTTCATTCGCTACATTTTCAATATCTTGTTAACCGGCGTAATTCAAGATCACACGAATGAAAGCGGCGCCGTAGCTGGCGAGTTTTTTCTCGCCGACGCCGTTGAGGGCGAGAAAATCTGCTTGGGTGGCGGGACGGTGCGCGAGCATTTCCCGCAAGGTGGCGTCCGGAAAGATGACGTAGGCCGGCACGCCCTGCTCTTGCGCGAGGCGCGTCCGCGTTTCTCGTAATGCTTCCCAGAGTTCGGCGTCTGCCGGTGCAATTTCGGTTGACGTTTTTTCTCCGCGACTGCGTTTGCGCTGCGGCTTGCGGTCGTGGCGAAGGCGAATACTTTGCTCGCCTCGCAGCAATGCCCAAGCGTCAGGGCCGAAACACAGGCCGCCGTAACCGTCGGGATCGGATTCCAGATAGCCGCGCGCGACGAGTTGGCGGATCACCGAACGCCATTGCTTGGCTGCAAGGTCTTTGCCGATGCCGAAGGTGGATAGTTCGGTATGGCCGAGTCGTTCCGCCCTTTCGTTAGTCTCGCCGCACAGATGCTCGATAAGGTACTGCGCACCGAAGCGCTGGCCGGTACGGTAAATCGCGGACAGGAGCTTGCGCGCCGCCTCCGTCGCATCCCAAGTCTCGGGCGGCGCTAGGCAGGTATCGCAGTTGCCGCAATCCGTCCGCGGATTCTCGCCGAAATAGCGAAGCAGATTGACGCGACGGCAGGTGGAGAGTTCGCAGTACGCGAGCATCGCATCGAGCTTGCGGCGCTCGAGCCATTTGCGTTCGTCGCTCGCCTCGGATTGTTCGATCATGCGGCGGCGTTGCCCGACGTCGTTCAGGCCGTAAAGCATCCAGGCATCGGCGGGCAGGCCGTCGCGTCCGGCGCGGCCGGTTTCCTGGTAATAACTTTCGATGCTCGCAGGCATGTCTAGATGCGCGACAAAACGCACGTCGGGTTTATCTATGCCCATGCCGAAGGCGACGGTCGCAACGATCACGATGCCGTCTTCGAGCAGAAAGCGCCGTTGATGACGTTCGCGCGACGCGTGGCCGAGTCCAGCGTGATAAGGCAACGCGACGATGCCCTGCGCAGTCAGACTTTCCGCCGTGCGCTCGGTCTTGGCCCGCGACAGGCAGTACACGATGCCCGCCTCGCCGGGATGCTCGTCGCGGATGAAGCGCAGCAACTGCTGGCTTCCGTTGGCGCGTTCCGCGACGCGGTAGCGGATATTGGGCCGGTCGAAGCTGTGGACGAAAACACGCGCCCGGGGCATTTGCAGGCGCTCGACGATTTCCTTTCGCGTCGGCAGATCGGCGGTGGCCGTGAGCGCGATTCGCGGCACGCCGGGGAAATGCTCGGCGAGCGTAGCAAGCTGCAAATACTCGGGGCGGAAATCGTGGCCCCATTGCGATACGCAGTGCGCTTCGTCTATGGCAATCAGCGCGACCTTGCAGCATGCAAGCAATTCCAGCGTGCGCGGTTGCAGCAACCGCTCCGGCGCAATGTAAACGAGATCCAGTTCGCCGTTCTGCATCCGGCGTTCGATCTTCTGCTGCTCGGCGGAATCGAGACTCGAATTCAGGAATGCCGCCGCGACGCCGACCTGGCGCAGCGCCGCGACCTGGTTCGCCATCAGCGAGATCAGCGGCGACACCACAACGCCGACGCCGGGGCGCATGAGCGCCGGAATCTGGTAGCACAACGACTTGCCGCCGCCGGTCGGCATCAGCACCAGCGCATCGCCGCCGGCGGCAACGGTTTCAATAATTTCGCGTTGGCGACCGAGAAACCCGGCGTAACCGAACGTAGTTTTAAGAATGCTCTCCGCAGTCATGGTGAAATCCCCCCTCTTTTGAAATTATCCCGACGGTTCAGGGTACCGCAGGATTTACCTGCCGGCTGTCGCCGGGCCTAAACCCGGCTATACCAGTCCATGCCGGTGCGCGACGCAATCCGAAGAACCGAGTCCATAACCGCACGAAAACGGATGGAATCCCGGTAATGGGAACGCGCTGGGGAAACGGTCCCATCCGTGCGACGCCTGCCTCATCGTCACGAGAGACCTGTTCTTTACTTTGCATTTGATAATCAATCGCTTACCGCAATCCACGATACTTGGCACGATTCTTGCTGGAGTATTGGGTAGAGGTTTTCGAGATCGTCCCATGTCCGTCGCGCATTCACTCAGATTTCCCGCCTGGCTTGGGGCGATGTTGCGCAATCCACGCTTTGCGTTGACGGTGATCGTGGTGCTCGCGCTCGGCATCGGGATCAATGTCGCGACGCTGGGTCTGCTCTACCGATACTACGTTTCGCCGCTGCCGTATCCGCAGGGCGATCGCATCGTGAACGTGTACTTCACGGCAAATCAGCCCATCCCGCAGGCCATGTCCATCCCGACCTGGCAACGCCTGGCAAAGGGTGCACCGGCGCTCGCCGACTCGGGCTTGTACACCATGCAAGGATATAACCTGGTGCTCGGCAGCGATGAGAGCCGCCTGAACGGTATCGAAGCCACGGCCTCTGTCTTCTCCACGCTCGGCGTCCCGCCCTTACTCGGGCGGGTCTTCGGACCGCAAAGCAACCAGCCCGGCGCACAACCCGTCGTCGTCCTGAGTTACCGCTTGTGGCAACAGTTGTTTGGCGGCCAACCGTCTGCGATCGGGAAGACGCTGCATCTGAACGGCAAGCTGTTTACCGTCATCGGTGTGATGCCGAAAAACTTCAACTTCCCGACCGCAGAGACCGCACTGTGGACGCCGCAGATCATCACCGCCTTCGATCAGCACGCCGACATGCTCACGGCCTGGAGCGACAACATGGTCGCGCGGCTCGCCCCGGACGAGTCCATTGCGTCATTCACCACACAGGCGGATGTCGTGCTCAAGAATGAAATTGCGAACTTTCCGGACCCAAGCGCACTGCCGTTGTTTGCAAAATACAATCTCAGCATTGCTGCGCAAGGCTGGCGCGCGAGCCGGCTCGGCAATCTGCACCAGTCGCTGGTTCTGGTGCAGTTCGCTACCGCGCTCCTGATGCTGCTTGTCTGGTTCAACCTGGCCAATCTCTTTCTCGCACGTACCTTCTCGCGACGCGGCGAACTCACCTTGCGCCGCGTTCTCGGTGCGAAAACCGGAGCGCTGGTCGGTGTGCTGGCGCGTGAAAATCTTCTCTTGAGCCTGATCGGCGCCGGTCTGGGCGTCGTATTCGGCCGCTTTCTGATCGGCTTCTTTTCGACGAGCAGTGTCGCGGTCACGGCCTCTTCCATCTCCCCGATGTCCTGGCCGGCGCTTATCGTCATCGCCGTCATCCTGGCGCTGGTCTCGGCGTGCCTGTTCACCCTGATGAGCGTGGGTTTTCTGCGCGGCCGGAACCTTTCCGCCGCACTCGGCGATGCGGGCACGCGCGCCTCCCCCGGGCGAACCGCGCAGCGCGTTCGCAGGAGTTTGCTCGTCTCGCAAATCGCACTCGCTTGCGCACTGGCCGGCACCGGTCTTTTCCTCGGTCGCAGTCTTCTCAACCTCAACGCCGTCAATCTCGGCTTCAAACCGGATCACGTCGTTACGTTCAAGTTGAGCTTTCCCCAAGCCCAGTACTCGCTCGCGAAAATGGTTACGTCGCTCAACGAGTTGCGAACCGTCGTCGCCCGCTCACCGGGTGTGAACGCCGCGAGTATAAGTTCCAGCGTCCCCTTCAACGGCGATGCTGACGGCAACAGCGCGTTCCCGCGTCCGCCCAATCCGGACATTCAACCGTCGCTGTTCCCGGTCTCAACCGACGCCGCATATTTCCGCAGTTTCGGCATGCCGCTGCTCGCCGGACGCAACTTCACGCCGGCCGACGCGAACGGCGGGGTGAGCCTTGCGATCATTGATACGCTCGCCGCAAAGCAATTGTTCGGCACCGAAAATGTCGTCGGGCGCGAGTTCAGCTTCGACAGTCCCACCGACAATCGCTTCGGGCTCCTCTATCGCGTCATCGGCATTGTGCCCACAGTCCACCGAGCGAACCTGGGCGCAGCGCCGGCGATGGGTAACGTTTACGTAGATTTCAATCAGATTACAGGCAAGCAGTCCGGCTGGTCGTGGGGGTTTCCGGATTGGTACCTCACAGTACGCTCACCGCTGTCTGCCGTGGCCGTGATTGCGCAGGCAAGAAGCGCGGCTCGCGGCGTGCTGCCCGACGTGCCGCTGTATGACATACAGACAATGAATGAACGTCTCGCGGGTTCGCTTGCCTCCAACCGTCTGCTCACGGTGCTCGTGCTCCTGTTCGCGATCGGCGCGCTCGTGCTGGCTGCCATCGGCCTTTACGCGGTGCAGGCTTATGCGCTCGCGCAACGTGCTCGCGAGTTTGCGATCCGCGCGGCACTCGGCGCCGAACGCAGCCGGTTGCTCGCGCTCGTGCTGGGCGAGACCGCGCGACTGCTGGTGTACGGGCTTGTCGTCGGGCTGACTGGACTCGCGGCCATCGGCATTGCCTTCGCCTCGAATTTTTACGGCATCGCCGCCGTGGATCCGGCGAGCATGGTGGTCGTTGCCGTCGTACTTGCGGTCGCCACGCTCGCCGCGAGCTGGTTCCCGGCCTGGCGCGCCAGCCGCATCGCCCCCGATCAGGCGCTGCGCGGTTGATGAACCTCCTTGTAAATGATGAGTAAATAGGACCAGACACATGCCCGATATTCAGATTCCGCAACACGTGCAGCGTCGTCGCCGCCGTAAGCGCCACGCGTTAATCGGCGGCGGCATTGCCGTTGCGATCGCGATCGCGTTGCTCATTTACTTTCTGCTGCCGACCGGCGCCGCGGTGTCGCGTTCGGATCTTTTGATTGCAACCGTCAGGTCAGGGCCGCTCGCAATCCGGGTGCAGGCGCCGGGCACGTTGAAGCCGGAGGTGCTGCGCTGGATCACGGCGAGTTCGCCGGGCGTGGCCGAGGACGTCAAGGTGCAGCCGGGCGATCATGTCGAGGCCGATTCGGTGCTCGCGGTGCTCGCCAATCCCAAACTCAAGTCCGCAGTCATCGCGGCGCAATCGGACTTTGCGAACGCGCAGGCGACGCTCGTGTCCACCCGCGCCACGCTCAAGAACGAGTTGTTGAGCCTGCAAGGCGATCTTGCCACCGCCCGCTCGAACGCCAAGGCCGCAGACCTCCAGGCCGAGGCCGAAAAAACCCTGGTGGACCAGCATGTGGTCTCTACCCTGGATTACAAACGCACGCAACTCGATGCCGACAATCAGGCCGAGCAGGTAAAACTCACCGAGGAACGTGTTGCCGCCTTCAAATCCGACATGGCCGCACAGGTCGAAGCACAGCAGGCGAAGGTAAACGCATTCGCCGCTGCACTGAGCGAGGCGCAAGCCGAAGTCGCGGCGCTTACGGTGCAGGCGGGGCTTGCCGGCGTGGTGCAAGCTGTGCCGGTGCAGAACGGCCAGACGCTTTCCCTTGGCGGCAACATTGCCCGTATCGCAAGCCTCAAGCGACTGAAGGCGGTACTTCAGGTGCCCCCGAGCGAAGCCGGAGAACTCGCGATCGGCCAAGCGGTCGCCGTCGAGTTGAACGTCGGCGCGAGTACGACGATTAACGGCAAGGTGGCACGCATCGCACCGTCGGTATCCGAAGGCAGCGTGGACGTGGACGTTTCCCTGCCTAGCGACTTGCCGCCCGGTGCGCGGCCGAACCTCTCCGTTTCCGGCACCATCGCCATCGCCACGTTGAAACAGGCCGTGTACGTGCAGCGTCCCGTGTACAGTCAGCCGGATTCGGCGCAGACGCTCTACAAACTTGTCGCCGGGGGCGATGCGGCGATCCCGACTCAGGTGCGTTTCGGCCGTGCCTCGGATCAGGCGATCCAGATTCTTTCCGGACTCAGGCCGGGCGATCAGGTCGTCGTCTCCGACACGTCCGACTTCGCCGGCGGCAAACGAGTACGCATCCGATGAATCACGATGTTCTGCTCGTTATCGAGGCCTTTGTCATGAGCGGATTGGTGGCGGCGGCGTACCAGGCGTGGCAGTTCGCGCGCCGCTCTGCAATCGCGCGCCTGGTATTGCTGCTCGGCTGTCTTTTCGGTTTCGCCGCGAATGCGCCTGCGGCGACACTCTGGCAAACCTGGCAGGCTGCACAGGCGCACGATCCGGAGTTCAAGGCGGCATCTGCCGCACTTGCCCAAGCGCGGGCCGCGAAACCCGGCGCGCTTGCGGCCTTATTGCCCCAGGTCAACGGAACGCTTTCGCGCAACTACAACAACGACTCGAGCGAAGGACCGGAATACTTCGGCGATAACCAGATTTTTCCCGTTTCGCAATCCGCGAACACCGGCACGACAAACTGGCAACTCGAACTCGATCAACCCCTGTTCAACTGGTCGGCCCTCAAGAATCTGCAGGCGGCGAATCTCGATGTCGCCGCGGCCGCTGCGACCTACCAGGACGCGCTCGCCCAGCTTGCGACCAAGGTCACGACGGCATATCTGGACGTGCTGTCCGCGCGTGCCGCACTCGCGGCGACGCAGGAAACGGTCAAGGGCTTCGCCGAACAATCGCGCGAGGCCGATGCACGCTATCACGCCGGGACGACAGGCGTGATCGGTGCCGACTCCGCACGCGCGGCACTCGAATCCGCGCGCGGCGAGTTGCTCGCCGCGCGTCAACAACTTACCGCCGCCATGAACGCACTCGAAGCGCTGACTGGCGGTCCGCTGTCGGGACCGGAAGCGACGCTGCCCACCGACTACACCGTTGCCGAACCTGGCGAACAAAGCGCGTGGCTCGCACGCGCGCTGGCGGACAATCCGCGTCTCGCCGCGGCGCAACTCGGCGCCCGCGCCGACAACCGCCGCATAGGCGCCGCCGATGCCGGTTACCTGCCGAACGTTTCGCTGGCTCTGATCCGCAATCAGCAAATCCAGAGCGGCAGCGCGTCCTATTCCATCCCCGGCCAGGTCGTGCCGACGCCGGCGGATTACAACGCGAGCGGCAACGAGATCGCGCTGCAGCTCAGCTGGAACATCTTCTCCGGCGGCGCGACCCGTGCCAAGGTTGCCCAGGCCCGCGCACAGGCGGATCAATCCGACGCCAACGCCTCAACGACCCGCCTCGATGTGACGCGCGAAGTAAAAACACGCTACGCCGCATTGCTGATGGACGCCGAACAACTCGAGACGTTGCGCTCGGCTGTGTCCGCCGCACGCGATGCGGTCAAGGCCACCACCCTCGGCGTCAAGGCCGGCGTGCGCACCGAGGACGATCTCGTCACCCAGCGCGAACGCCTGCTTTCCGCCGAGCAGTCGCTCAACGCGGCCGTCGCCACCGCCGTTCAAGACGAAATCGCGCTCTATCGCGCAGCCGGCACCCTGACCGATGCGCGCCTGCACCAACTTTCGCAAGGACTCGCCTCCGCGCCCGCGTCCGCGCCGGCGAGTCAAACCGGGAATCGTCCTGTCAACGTCAGCCTCAATGGAGTGAATCAATGAATGATGCAAGCGCCGTGATCGAAGTCGCGGACCTCACCAAGACCTACCGCACCGAAGAGATCGAAACGCATGCCTTGAACGGCGTACACCTCACCGTCACCGAAGGCGAATACGTCGCTGTCATGGGCCCGTCCGGCTGCGGCAAGACGACGTTCCTTTCCCTGCTTGGTCTGCTCGACGAACCCTCCGGCGGCAGCTATCACCTCTCCGGCACCCCGGTTGAATCGCTCGGCGCGGCCGACCGCGCGCGCGTGCGCAACCACCACATCGGCTTCGTCTTTCAGGCCTTCAACCTGATCGGCGATTTAAGCGTGTTCGAAAACGTCGAACTGCCGCTCGTTTACCGGGGCGGCGTCTCGCGCAACGAACGCCGCGATCGGGTCAACCGCGTGCTTGAAGAAGTCGGCATGGCGCACCGCGTGCGCCACTACCCCGGACAACTCTCCGGTGGCCAGCAGCAGCGCATTGCCGTGGCCCGTGCCCTCGTTGGTGAGCCCGACATTCTGCTCGCCGATGAGCCCACCGGTAACCTCGATTCCAAATCGGGTGAAGCCGTCATGGCGCTGCTCGACGAACTGAACGGCAAGGGCGCAACCATCCTCATGGTCACCCACGATCCGCATTACGCCACGCGCGCGCGACGCATCGTGCGTCTGCACGACGGTCAGGTGGTGGACGAAACCAGCGCCGACGAGCCGCCGCCGCTCCACCTCGAAGACCAGCCCGATGCCTGAGCTTCGCTCACCTCGTTTCTTACTCCTTCTCCCCCGAGGGGAGAAGGCGGGGATGAGGGGCTGCGCCGCGTTGCGGCCAATAATTTTTCACCCTCACCCCAACCCTCTCCCGTCAAGGGAGAGGGTGTGAAAGCAACAGCAAGGAGGTATTGAAATGAAGCGCTTTGCTCCGGTTTCATTCCTGCCGAAACTTGGCGGGCGCCGCGCGTCGTTCAAGATCGGCGTGGTGGCGACGCTTGCGATTGCCGTGGCGGCCAATATCGCCGTGCTCGGCAACCTCGGCGTGCTGTTCGGTCGCGTTGTCCCCGGCGCGGCACATCAGAACATCGTGGAGCCTTACCTCGAAGCGCTCGGCATCAAAAATACGTCATTTGCCCACCTGGGCGTTACCCGCCCCATCTACGACGCTTTGGCGAAGCGGTTGCAAGGGCGCGGCGTGCTGGCTCTCTACGAACAGTCGGATACCACTCTGGATGGCGCACCACTCTATTACTTGGAAACAACGCCAACGCTTGCGGACCTGTTCGGAATCGCCCCGGCAGAAGGGCGCCTTTTGTCGAAAGACGATTCGGCGCCGAACGCCGCAAAGGTGACCGTTGTTTCCTCACGGCTCGCATACCGCCTCTTTGGCGGCCAGAATCAAGCGATCGGGCGCTACCTCACTCTAGACGAGAATCGTTACCGAATTGTTGGCGTATTGCCCGCCAATTTCGCATTTCCCTTGAACAAGGAATCCGATGCCTGGGTAGCTTTGCCGCCCGAACCACCGGCTGTTCAAGGTTCCTTCAATTTCGACTCACGAGCATTGCTGCGTCCTGCGCCCGGCGTATCGCGGCAACTCATCCTTTCTGAGCTCACCGCCGCCTTTCACGAAGCGTTGCCCGGCAACGACGCGCAAGTGCGACAGTCCTTGAACATTATCAAGCCGGTACCGCGTGTGGAAAGCCTGGCGCAAACCCTCTATGGGCCGGTTGCAAGCCGTCTCGAACTGATCGAAATTGCAGCGCTGTTGCTCGTCGTCCTGGTGTTGGTCAATCTCTCCGGCCTCGCCACGGCCGATGCGCTGGCCCGGCGGCACGAATACGCATTGCGTGGCGTACTGGGTGCGCGACCCTTGCGCCTGTATCTGGAACGATTCTCAGAACTCGCCACGCTTGCCCTGATCGGTTGGGCACTGGGGATCGGGCTCGGTTGGCTCGGACGCAGAGCGCTGGCCGCCATTCTCGGCCAGGCCGGATCGGCGGCGGCATTAGCACCGGCTGTGCTGGGTCTTACGTTCCTCTTCGTGCTTGTGCTCTCCGCCGTGCTCTCGGCATTCGGCATGCTGCATCTCCGCCGTCCCGCCGCTCTCGTTTCGGCACTGGGCACCGGAGCCCGCACCACCGGAGGGCGTGGGCTGACCCGAGCGCTGCGAGCGCTCATCGTGCTGCAACTCGGCGTCGGCATCGTGCTGCTGGTGCTGGCCACGCATCTGCGCGCCAACGTACTCGACCTCAGCAGCCAGAATCTGGGTTTCACGCCTGCGGGACGTTACTTCTTTTCACTCTCCGTACCGACATCACTAGGAGAAACTCCCTCGATGCACCAAGTGGACGCCGAGATGAAGAAAGTATCCGGCTTCAACAAACAGATGCTGTCACACCTGTCCGCCACACCCGGCGTCGCCTCTGCTGCAGTGCTTACCGGCGCGTTGCATTGGGGCGCCGTGTCAATGATGAATGCGAGCAAACAGAAATCGACACCCAAAGGCTCCGAAGGCATTGAAAAATTTGCCGTTGTTCAAAATGTTTCGACCGATATTGTAAAAGCCGCAGGGCTGACCGTGCTGGCTGGAACGCCTAATGCCATCTTTAACCCTTCTTCCAATAGCGTTTTTATAGATGCAGCGCTAGCCAGGAAATTTTGGCCGAATATCAAGCCGGAGAACGTCATAGGGCGCACGATTTATATCTCCAACTCGCCGCTGCGGATCGCCGCCATCGTGAAACCCTTCAGGATTCTGCCCTACCAGACAGCTCCTGGCACGGCATTCATGGACTTTGCCAGTTCCGACGTCCACGTGATCGCCTCGTCTTTCGTGATACGCAGCACGCTTCCTCCAAAGTTGTTGCGCAAGGAAATACAGCACATCGTTCGCAATGTCGACCCGCAGGCAAATCTCGAAAAATTCAAGAGCGGCGGCGAGATGGTGGCAGATGCATATGCCGAACGCAATCATCTCGCACAAGTATTCGGCGCGGTGGCGCTGGTGGCCGTGCTGATCGCCGCCGTCGGGCTATTCGCGCTGCTCGCCTATCGTTCGCTCGTGCGCCGACAGGAGTTTGCTATCCGCGCCGCGCTCGGTGCAACAAGCACACGCTTGCGACTTAGCGTCATCAAGGAAGCCTTTGTACTGTGGCTTCTCGGGGTTGTGATCGGTATTCCCGCCGCCTACGAATTGGCGCGCGTGCTGGCAGCAAGTCAACCTGAACTGGGCTTGCCTGCAGTTGCGACCATCATCCTCGTCATCGTTGCTATGTTCGTCATTGTCGGCGCGGCCGCGTTCATACCGGCGTGGCGTGCGGCACGCGTCAATCCCGTGGTCAATATAAACGCACATGCGTAGCAGTGCCCCATATGGATTTATGAATTTCAGGAGGCCGTCATGAAGCATTTTCCCGCGCTTTCTATTTTGCCTCGGTTTGGCGGGCGCCGCGCTTCGTTCAAGATCGGCGTGGTGGCGACGCTTGCGATTGCTGTTGCCGCCAACATCGCCGTGCTCGGCAACCTCGGCGTGCTTTTTGGTCAGGTCGTACCCGGCGCGGCGCATCAAAATCTCTATGAGCCCTATTTCCAGGCGCTCGACTACAAGGCGATGCCGGCTTCGCAAATGGGCATATTCCGTCCCGTTTACGATCGCCTTGCCGTTTCCCTGAAAGGACGCGGTGAGACGGCGCTGTATCAGCCGCGTGGCGCCGTGCTGAACGGCGGTAAAAGTGGCACTCCGATCCGTTTCGATTATCTGGACGTTACGCCTTCGCTCGCGCAAGTGCTCGGCGTGCAGGCCGTCGCCGGGAGAATGCTCGATGCGGCCGACAGCAAGCAGGGCGCAGAACCGGTTGTAGTCGTTTCCACGCGTTTCGCACGTGCCCACTTCGGCGATGTGAAATCTGCGCTGAATCGCAGTTTGACTTTCAGGGGGAAGAATCATCGCATTGTTGGCGTTTTTCCGGCCGCATTGAGCTTTCCGTCCGGTCAGGATATGGCTGCGTGGGTGCCTTTCTCGCCGGAAGTGCCGGGAAAGGCTGGCGACATCGACTTCGGCATGCACGCGCTTGTGCGTCCTGCATCGGGCCTTTCTACGCGCGCCATACGCGCTGCACTCGGTCGCGCCTATCGCCAGAGTCTGTCTGACTATAACCCGGGCATGCGTACCTTTATCGAAGCAATGCATCTGGCGCCGCGTGTGGACACCTTGGCGCAGCGTGAATACGGCTCCGTGCTTACTCAGTTGCAACTGCTCGAACTCGCTGCCTTACTTCTGCTGTTACTGGTGCTCGCCAATCTGACCGGCCTCGCCACGGCCGATGCGCTCGCGCGCCGTCACGAACTTGCGACCCGGGCCGCGTTGGGTGCGGGCGCCTTCCGACTCTTTTCCGAACGTGCGCGCGAGCTTGGTCTGCTCGGACTACTCGGTTGGGGCGCAGGCGTCGGGCTCGGCTGGCTGGCCGGCCGCGGACTGGCTGCCACGGTAGGACAGGCGGGTGGATCGGTTGCGTTTTCCGCTCCGGTCTTATTGCTCACGTTGGCTGCGGTGCTGACGGTTACGATCTTGTTGGCCGCGGCGAGCGTGCGGCGGTTGCGGACGCCGCGGGCGCTGACGAACGACTTGATGGCGGGCGGACACGCAACCGCGGGGCGCGGGTTGGTGCGCACGCTGCGCGCCCTGATCGTGCTGCAACTCGCGGCGAGCGCGATACTGTTGGTCACCGCCGGGCATCTGCGCGCCAATGTGTTTTCGCTCACGCACGGCGACCTCGGTTTCGCCTCGGCGCAACGCGTCTTTTTCCGGGTTTCCCTGCCGGGCAGCGAAGGTGATCAGACCGAAGCGCAATACCAGGCTTACGTCAAGCAGGCGCAGGCGTTCGACAATCGCTTTCTCGAACTTTTGAACAAATCCACCGGCATACGCAGCGCGTCGCTCATCACGGTCGTACCGTTCTCCGGCGGTTCTGCGACCACGACCGCCGGTCTGACACCTTCGAGCAAGGAGTCTCAACAAATCATCAATGAGCAGATCGTCTCGAAGCATGCCGTCCGGGCGCTCGGTCTCCATGCGCTGGCCGGAAATCCCAACGCGATATTCGCGAATTCGTCGCGGGCGATCCTGCTCGATGCGACCGCCGCAAAACGGGTGTGGCCAGATGCCCGGATCGCCGCCGTCGTCGGACGACAGATCTACATCGGCAGCAATGCCCTGCATGTGGCCGCGGTCGTCGCGCCGTTGCGGATGCAGCCTTACGGATCGGTTGGCGGTACGGCGTTCCGGCCCTTCGAACCATCAAGCGGTCTCTCAGGTGGGCCTCAGGCATTCGCGGTGCACAGCGCTCTTCCGCCGCAGGCGCTCCGCAAGGAACTTGCCGGCCTCGTGACGGAGACGAACCCACAGGCGAAACTCGTTGACTTCCATTCGGCAGACGAGCTGGTTGCACTGGCGTATGCCGCGCGCAGCCAGTTGGGACGCGTGTTCGGCGCGCTGGCGGTGATCGCGATGCTGATCGCCGCCGTGGGATTGTTTGCGCTGCTCGCCTACCGCGGCCTCGTGCGCCGGCCGGAATTTGCTATCCGCGGCGCACTAGGCGCGACGCCGGGACGTCTGTTTGGAAGCGTGTTCATGGAGGCGATCGTGTTGTGGCTCATCGGCTGCGCGATCGGCGTGCCCGCCGCCTACGGATTGTCTGTATTTCTCGCGTCCAACTTGCCCGAGCTGGGTCTTCCGGCGGCGTGGATCGCGGTCGCGGTGGCGGTCGGACTGGGACTGACCGCGCTCGCGGCCGCATTTGTTCCCGCACGCCATGCCGCGAGCGTTGATCTAGCCGGCAATTTGACAAACTGAGTTTTAGCTTCCACGCCTGATTGCAATAGGAGCCTCGCCATGACACGCTTTACTGCGCACTTTTCGTCAGGATTGATTGCCGAATCACGCAGCGTGATGCGCGGTCTCGTGCGCAAACCCGGTTACGCCATCGCTGCCTGGGTGATGCTGGGGCTGGCCGTTGCCGCCAACGCCGCCGTGTTCGCCATCGTTTACGGCTTTATGCTCAAGCCGTTGCCGTATGCACAACCGAGTCAACTCTCGGTGGTGCGCGAGCGGGTGCCGAAGATCGGCCTGAATACGCCACTGGTCTCGGTCAAAACCTATCTTGCGCTCAAGCAGGGACTCGACGGCATTGCAGATGCCGGGCTGTCCACTAACCCTGGTGACGGCGTAGCGACCATCGCCGGCCATGCCCGCTTGCTCACATTCCAGGAGGTTACGCCTTCGCTATTCCATACGCTTGGTGTTCAACCCGTCCTCGGCCGTTTGCCGACAGCGAGCGCAGGTCAACCCGGCGGCCCTCCGGAAGCTGTTATTTCATGGCACCTCTGGCAGAGCACCTATAGTGGCAGCCGCAAAGTTCTCGGCCAATCGTTCAAGGTCGGCGGCATAGCGTATCGAATCGTGGGCGTCATGCCGGCCGATTTTTTCATCCAAACAGGAAATAGGGATGCGTGGCTGCCTTTTGTTATGACCCCGAAACAAGCCTATAACGATAACATCAATTACTGGATGGTTGTGCGCCGCAAACCGGGCGTACCGCTGCACCGCCTGAACTTGGAACTTACCAATTATCTGCAACGGATACTGGAAAAAGAAACACCGAAAGAGCGGGCCGCGGATATCAAGAATGGCTATACGCTAGATGCCCGATCGCCACATTCCATTGCCCTCAACGACTACTCCGACGTCGGCCATCTGCCCTGGCTATTGCAAGCCGCGGCTGGATTGCTTCTGCTGCTTGCGCTGGCTAATACCGTGAACCTGGGTCTGGTGCGCCAACGCACGCGCCAGCACGAATTTGCACTGCGGCGCGTGCTGGGTTCAAGCCGCAGTGGACTCGTTCGTTTAATCCTGATCGAGCACCTGCCGATCATGCTTGCAGTCGGCATCACGGCAACGCTGCTGGCTTGGGAGGGCATCCGGTCCTTGCACGCCTTCGGTCTGCCGCCCGCCTTTTCTCCCTTTCACGCCACGCTGGCGCCGGCTGTCATTGCCTTTGCCTGGATATTGACCGTGCTGGCCGTACTCATCGTGGCTTTCGGCCCGATATTACTCGCCACCGGGCGACGCCTGCTCGGCACACTCGGTAACGGCCCCACCGCTACCGGCGGTAAGGGGCCACGCCGGATCCAACGCACGCTAGGCGTGGTGCAGATTGCACTGTCCTGTGCACTCGTTATCGCCGGCGGGCTACTGGGGCTGAGCCTGTGGCGGGTACTGTCGCAACCCGTCGGTTTCACTCCGCAACATCGGATCGTCGCTATTGTCGTACCGCCCGACAACATAAAAAGCTATGCCGCGGCATGGGCGAAGCTCAAACCGGCATTAATGAAATTGCCCGAGGTAAAAAGCACGGCTGTCACTGGCATGGCGCCTTTTACAGGGAATTTCAGCATGGGCGATATCAGCATGGTTGGCAAGGACCATACCATCAACTCGAAGATACCCTTGGTCAGCGCGGGTTTCTTTTCAACGCTGGGTATCCAGTTCATTGCCGGACGTGCGTTCAAATCCGACGAGATTGCCAATCAGGCGCGAGTCATCATTATCAATGATTTTCTTGCCAAGCAGTTTTTCGGCAGTG
>JBOIBN010000052.1:0-15832 GCA_050739575.1 Gammaproteobacteria bacterium | reverse complement strand
CCGGTGTTTCTGATCGGTTTCTATCCGGAAATCATTCTCCGGGTCATGGATGTCACGGTTACGCACCTGCTTTCGCAGGTCGTGCCGGCGGCGCTGAGCTGAGGATTACCCGATGGCCTTGACCGCGACCGACTATATCGCAGCACTGCCCGAGATTTTCCTGCTCGGCATGATTTGCGTGCTGCTGCTCGCGGCCCTGTTCGTGAAGAACGGTCGCGACGAGGTGCTGCACTACGGCTCGCTCGCAACCATCGGCGGGCTCGCGCTTATCACCGGTGCCCTGTTCCACGGCCATCCGATGATCGCCTTCCACGGCATGCTGATCCAGGACGCAATGGGCGACGTGCTCATGCTCTTCTGCTATGCGATCACGGGCGCCGTCATGGTGTACGGGCGGCCGTATCTGCGTGACCGCGGTCTTTTGTCCGGCGAGTTTTACGTTCTGATTCTGACGGCTCTGATGGGTGCGATGATCCTGATCCAGGGCTACAACCTGATCAGCCTTTATCTCGGCGTGGAACTGATGGCGCTTTCGATGTACACGCTGGTCGCGATCGCACGCGACGATGGCACCGCCTCGGAAGCCGCGATGAAGTTCTTCGTGCTCGGCGCCATCGCATCAGGCACCTTGCTGTTCGGCATGTCGCTCATTTACGGGTTGACGGGCACGCTCAATCTCGGCGTTCTCGCGGCGAAACTCGCGGGCATGTCACAAATCGGGCTCGGCGTGTGGATCGGTCTCGGCTTCGTGGTCGTATCCATGGCCTTCGAGCTGGGCGCGGTGCCGTTCCACATGTGGTTGCCCGACGTGTACGAAGGTGCGCCCTCGAGCATGGTCACCTTCATCGGAACGGTGCCCAAACTTGCGGCCTTCGGCTTCTTCATGCGGCTCCTGGCGCAGGGTCTCCCCGAGCTGCACGGTGGCTGGCTGTGGCTGCTGACCGCCATGGCGGTGGGTTCGCTCACGATCGGCGCGATTGTCGCCATCGCCCAGACCAACATCAAACGCATGCTGGCCTACTCGACCATCAATCACGCGGGCTTTATCCTGCTCGGCATCCTCTCGGGGACAGACGTGGGTTACAGCGCGGCGATGTTCTACACCATCGCCTATGTCATCATGTTCGCCGGCGCTTTTGGCGTCATCATCCTGCTTTCGCGCGCGGGCTTCGAGGCTGAAAAGCTCGACGACTTCAAGGGGCTTAACGAACGCAGCCCCTGGTTCGCTTTCGTCATGCTGATGATGATGTTCTCGATGGCCGGTGTGCCGCCCTTCATTGGCTTCTTTGCCAAGCTGGAAGTCATCAAGGCGGTGCTCGACATCAACATGATCTGGCTTGCCGTATTCGCCGTCGTCACGGCCGTCATCGCCGGCTTCTATTATCTGCGCATCGTCAAGCTCATGTACTTCGATCATGCGGAAGGCGAACACCGCGAGCTTTCCGCGGCTCCCGACCTCAAGCTGGTCCTCAGCCTGAACGGTCTTGCCGTGCTCGGCCTCGGTATCTTCCCGGGCGGACTCCTTTCGCTCTGCAAGGCCGTCATCGGCTTCTGATCCGTCGGCCGCAGAGCGCGGAAAATACGGGTTTCGAACAAGCGTCAATCTATAATAGCGACCCTCGTCGCCTTCGTTCGAGATCATGGTGGCCGTAGACCTGAATCCGCAAAAGCGACTCATGGCCGATGAATCCATGGTGCGCACCCTGGCCGCACAGACGGAAGCCATCTGGCCGCAGGAATGCGAATTGATTTCAGGCTATGGACTGCCTGCGCATGCCGAGATTCTGGACGCGGGTTGCGGGACGGGCGAATTCACCTCGCGGCTGGCAGCCATGCTGACCGGTGCGCAGGTGTTGGGTATTGAAATCCTGCCTGAGCACGTCGCCTATGCGCAGCAGCGTCATGCGTCGCTCGTCCCGCGACTGACGTTCCGTGAAGGCGATGCCTTTGCGCTGGACCTGCCCGACGATCGTTTCGATTTCGTCGCCTGCCGCCACATGCTGCAATCCATTCCGCACCCCGATCGCGTCATCGCGGAACTCATACGCGTCACCCGCCCGGGCGGACGGCTGTATTTTCTGGCGGAAGACTACGGCATGATCCATGCCTGGCCTACGCGCTTCGATCTGGACGATTTCTGGCGCCGGGCGATTCGGGGTTTTACCGAATCCATGCAGGTGGATCCGCGTATCGGCCGGCGCACATGGTATGAACTTTATAGTCGCGGAATTCGCGATCCGATTGTGAACTATCTCACTGTGGACAGCCTGCGTGTGCCGCGCGAAATCCTGGTTTCCATCTTCGAACACTGGCGCGACGGTTATGCGGCAACGGTCGGGGAGCTTACGGGTTTAGGCCTCGAAGTTTCCCGGGCCCATTTCGACGACATCATTGACTGTGCTCGTAATCCGCTGGGATACGTCGTGTGGCAGGTTCCCATCGTTACGGGCTTGAAACCGTGAATTTTGTCAGCAAAGAATTTCGGCTGCTGGGAGCACGGTTTCCGACCGCTCCGCCACCAGACTGACCGGCACCAGTGCCGGAATCCGCCCGGTGGCGAGCATGGTTGTGAACAAGGCCGTGAGTTGGGCAGTAGCAGATCGTCGACGATCAGAGTAGAGACCGCTCTGGTGAGCCCGAAGCTCTACAATGTTCGGCCCTGCATTACCGGTTCATCGACATTAAGGACGTACCGGCGTGTGAAACTTCGGATTAAACCGGAGTTTCCTCTGCTCGGAAGGCGCAAGGCGCCAATGCTGGCAATGACGACGCAGCTTTGCGTCGCCCTAAGTTTACTTTATCTCGACCCTAACGAAGCCCTGAATAAATCACGGGTTCGTTTGTTTGGGGCTTTGCGCCATCTTCAGGAGAATGGCCGTCTTTTTCGCCGCCTGTTGAGCCATGCCTTCCTTGTTTGATTTAAGGCCAGCATTGGCAGTCGCAAGCGCATTCTTCAGGATGCCAAGCAGCTTCGAGTTGCTTCCTGCGTCGGGGATAGCGCCCTTGCCCATTCCTTTGCAGGGGTTCTCGGCCGACGTGTCGAAACCCGCGCCCTTCGGTCCGACCAGACAATTGACCACGTGATGGAGATGTGTATGCGTCATCGTCAGCGAATCCGCACTAGCCGCCAATGTGGCATGAACCCCGGCCGTCGCGATTTCCTGCTGGACCGCGGTTACGCCGTCCTTGGCGAGTGCGATGTAGGGCAGGGCGGCAAAAAGAAGTGCGGCAGTGCCGAATGCGAACCATTTCTTCATGACTGGATGCCTCCGAGCGGTCCGGGCCGCTTCATAAAACAAATTGGACTTTCAATATAGCGCAATTTGACGGTTCGTGGGGATCCTCGGAGGCAGGCCCTGTTTCTCGTATATGCGATGCAGGCTTCCCGCCGAAGAACATAATGGATTTTATATTGGGCATCGGCTGGTTCAAAGCTTGACCCAATCATCGGCATCAAACCGGCCTGATACTTGTTTGCTGCATTGGAATTCGCGATGAATGCGTATCGGTTGAAGTTGATGGAGTTCACCCTGGCTTGCATTTCGTCGCTGCCGGCTTGATCTGGACGTACTTTCTGGAGCCGGACCGTTTGGCTTGGGAGCTGCTGTATGCGGGCTTGGCAGGATTCGCTGTGTTGCTCGGCGGATTTTCTGCGTATTCTCGGCAGAGAAAGACGTATCGTCGCAGTCCTCGGTTTCCGAGAGGGGCTATATGGCATATGAATTGGTTTAGTCCGATTCTGGTGATGACTTCAGGCATCGCGATGCTTGCCGTATTAGCCTGGTTCCGCGTTGGTGATTGGTTGCAAGACGTTATCAACTGGTCCCGGTGGCTGGTTTTCTGGGTCGCTCTTTTAACGGGACACTCCATGGGAGATCTGATTGCAATGCATCGGTTGTCGGCATCTCAACCAGAACATTCGAATTGATTACTGGATGACGCCGGAATTCTTGAGTGCATCGCGTTCGACTTTACCCAAGCCCACCAATTCACTCAGGACGGCGCGGGTGTCGGCGCCGAGGCAAGGAGGTGCTTTGCGGTAAACCGGTGGGGTAGCACTTAGATGGAGCGGATTCGCCACCTGTGGCACTGCGCCGTCTTCGGAGTCGAGTGAAAAGTGCATGCCGCGCGCCTTGACCTGGGGATTCGAAAAGACTTCGGTCAGGTTATGGACCGGACCGCAGGGAACCCCGGCGCATTCGAGCGCTGCAATCCACTCGTCGCGTCCGCGCGCGGCAATAAGAGGCTCCAGACGTGCGAGTAGTTCTTCGCGATGTTCGACGCGCCCGGCATTGGTCGCAAAGCGCGGATCGTCGGCCAGCTCGGGGCATCCGGCGACTGCGCAGAAATCCCGGAACTGCCCGTCGTTGCCGACGGCAAGAATCAAATGCCCGTCACGGGCGGCGAAGGCCTGATAGGGCACGATGTTGGGATGAGCATTGCCGAGACGCACGGGAGGCCATCCGCTCATCAGATAGTTGAGCGCCTGGTTCGCGAGTGCAGCGACCTGGACGTCGAGCAGCGCAAGGTCTATGTGCTGGCCTTTGCCCGCCGCGTCACGGTGACGCAAAGCGGCGAGTATGCCCGTGACGGCGTAGAGATCGGTGATAACGTCGGTGAGCGCGACGCCGACTTTCATCGGCTCGCTGTCGGCCTCGCCGGTGACGCTCATCAATCCGCCCATGGCCTGAATCAACAGATCGTAGCCGCCGCGGTCACGATCAGGACCAGTCTGGCCGAATCCCGTGATGGAGCAATAAACGAGATCGGGCTTGACGGCATGCAGGCTGTCGTAATCGAGGCCGCAGCGTCCGAGCGCACCGGGGCGGAAGTTTTCGATGAGCACGTCCGATGTTGCGGCGAGCCGGCGCACGAGTCCCGCGCCCTCCGGATGCTTGAAGTCTATGGCGACCGAACGCTTGTTTCGGTTGGTCGAAAGAAAGTAGGCGGAAAGGCCCGCGTCCGGCGATCCCAGGAACGGTGGCCCCCAGCTGCGCGTATCGTCGCCGCGACCGGGCCGTTCGACCTTGATAACCTCGGCGCCGAGGTCGGCCAGGAGCTGGCTGCACCAAGGTCCAGCAAGTACGCGCGAGAGATCGAGCACGCGCAGGCCGGCTAATGCGCCCGGCGCTTCGCGAGAGGCACGTCCTGTGAGTTTACCGCTCATTGAGGGGGCACGCTTGAAGTCGTGTATTGTCGGCGTTGAGCACTATACGGGCAAGTGCCCGTTGCGAAAATCGTCCCGACCTTGAAATGAGGCCGCCCAACCGCTATTATGTTTGGTGCCGTTGCGGGGTGGAGCAGTCTGGCAGCTCGTCGGGCTCATAACCCGAAGGTCGCAGGTTCGAATCCTGCCCCCGCTACCAGGTTCTGCTGGCCAGGTGGGACATAAGGGCTCCATGGGAGCCAAACAAGAAATGGGCCACGCGGCCCATTTTTTGTTGGCGAAAGGCGGGTTGTGATGCGGGCGGAGCGTAGAGATTTGATCGAGTGGTTGGAGCCGGAGATTGCGGATCTCGGCTACGAGCTACTCGATCTGGAGTGGCACCGCGGACGTGGGGCGACGCTGCGCCTGTACATAGATGGTGCGGACGGGATCGGACTCGATGATTGCACGCGGGTGAGCAGGGCGGTCGAGGCGCTGCTTGACATGGAAGACGTGCTGGTGGGCCCGTACCGGCTGGAGGTTTCTTCGCCCGGTCTGGAAAGACCGCTGCGCACTGCGGCGCATTTTGCGGCGGCGGTAGGCGAAGAGGCGAGGCTGCGCGTGGAGCATGCAGGCGTCCCGCGAAAATTTCGCGGCCGCATTGCAGGTGTGGAACGTGATGTGCTGAGCATGGAGTGTGACGGAGAATCGGTCACGGTGATGTTGAACGAGATCGTTTCGGCCCGGCTTGCGCCGGATCGGGACGCGGCTTTCCCGGCCAGGAAAACTGGACGGTCGAGGTAGTCGAGGTAATGGAGCAATGAGCAAAGAATTACTGATGGTGGTGGACACGGTTTCGAACGAGAAGGGCGTGTCGCGCGAGGTTATTTTCGATGCGCTGGAGGCGGCGCTTGCATCGGCGACGCGCAAGCGTCACTCCGAAGACATTGACGCGCGGGTCATCGTGGATCGCGCGAGCGGGGAGTACGCGACGCTGCGCCGCTGGGCAGTATTGCCCGAAGAGGAGGAAATCGAAAACCCCGAGGCGCAGCTGCATATCGAGGATGCGCGCGCGCACGATCCGAACGCCGAAGCCGGCGGCTATGTGGAGGAGCCGATGGAGTCCATCGCCTTCGGCCGCATTGCCGCGCAGACGGCCAAGCAGGTCATCTTTCAGAAAGTGCGCGAGGCAGAACGCAAGCAGGTTGCCGAACAGTATGCCGATCGCATCGGTGAACTCGTCAACGGCGTGGTCAAACGCGTCGAGCGCGGCAATGTTTATGTGGATCTCGGGGGCAATGCCGAGGGACTGATCCCGCGTGAGGAGGCGATTCCGCGCGAATCCGTGCGCCCCAACGATCGGTTGCGCGGTTATCTCAAGGAAGTGCGTGAAGAGCCGCGCGGCCCGCAGCTCATCATCAGCCGTACGTCCCCGGAGCTCATCATCAAGCTCTTCACGCTGGAGGTGCCGGAGGTCGGCCAAGGGCTGGTGGAAATCGTGGGCGCCGCGCGCGAACCCGGTGCCCGCGCCAAGATCGCGGTGCGCAGCCATGACCGACGAGTTGATCCGGTCGGCGCCTGCGTGGGCATGCGCGGCTCGCGTGTGCAGGCGGTCTCGCGCGAACTGAACGAGGAACGCGTGGACATTATTCCCTGGGACGAGAATCCCGCGCAGTTCGTCATCAATGCCATGGCGCCTGCCGAAGTGCTTTCCATCGTGGTGGACGAGGAGCGGCACAGCATGGACATCGCCGTCACCGAGGAACTGCTTTCCAAGGCGATCGGCCGCGGCGGTCAGAACGTGCGCCTTGCGAGCCAGCTCACGGGCTGGGAACTGAACGTGATGAGTACCAAGGAAGCCGAGGAAAAGAGCGAAGCCGAGTCGGCGCGGCTGAGCCGCTTGTTCATGGACAAGCTCAACGTGGATCAGGAAGTAGCCGACATCCTGGTGCAGGAAGGTTTTGCTTCTCTCGACGAAGTGGCCTATGTTCCAGTCGCCGAACTGACCCGCATCGAGGAGTTCGAGGAGAGCCTGGTCGAGGAGCTGCGTAACCGCGCACGTGACGCCTTGCTTGCGCAGGCGATCGCGAGCGAAGAAGTGGTGGAGCAGGCAGACTTCGCGCCCGATCTTCTCAAGGTCTCGGGCGTAAGCATGGACCTTGCGGTGAAACTCGCCGCGCAGGGCGTTAAAACCCGTGAAGACCTTGCCGATCTCGCCACCGACGAACTCGTCGAGTTGACGGGAATGGAGTCCGTCGAAGCCGCCGCGCTGATCATGGTGGCGCGTGCCGTCTGGTTCCCCGAGGCTGATGAAACCGCCGTGCTCGCGTCGACGCAGACGATAAGGGCCGAGTGAGGAGGACGCATCCATGGCCGAAGTAACGATTCGGGAATTTGCCGCCCAGGTCGGCACCCCCGTAGAGCGGTTGATCGGCCAGTTCGCGGAGGCCGGTATCGAAATTGCGGATCCGGACGCCGCTGTTACCAGCGAGCAAAAGACGGCTCTGCTCGCGCATCTGCGCCAGGCCCACGGGCAGGATGTGCAGGTCGAACCGCGGCGCATTACGCTCAAGCGTCGCAGCATGACGGAACTCAAAGTTACGGGCGGCCAGGGACGCGCGAAGACCGTCAACGTGGAGGTACGGCGCAAGCGCACCTACGTCAAACGTGGTGCGGTCATCGAGCAGGAGAAACAGCGCATCGAAGAGGTGCAGCGCGAGCGTGAAGCCGAGGAGTCCGCGCGCAAGAACGAGGAAGAGGCGCGTCAGCAGGAGATCGAGCGGCAACGCCAAGAAGAAGCGCGGCGTGAGGCACAGGTTGCCGAGCGCGAACGCGAGGCCGAGCGTCTGGCCCGTGCGGAGCGCGAACGCGAGCAGGACAAGGAGCGCCGGCGCGCGGAGGCCGAGGCGCGGCGCGAGGAAGAAGAGGAGCAGCGGCGTCAACAGCGCGCTATTGCCCAGCGTGGAGGAATGGCAAAAGAGCCTATTCCCCTCTCGGGCGAACTGCATGTCAAGCACAGCGGGCGCGCCCGCAGGCCCGCGCGCGATCGCCGCGGTCGCCGCGGCAGCCGGCTCGCAACCATCGAGACGCAACACGGATTCGAACGTCCGGTCGAACCCAAGAAAAGGGAGATCGCCATTCCCGAGGCGATCAGCGTGAACGATCTCGCCCAACGCATGGCGGTCAAGGTGGCCGAGGTCATTCGCACGCTTATGGGGATGGGCGTGATGGCCACCATCAATCAGGTATTGGACCAGGACACCGCCGTGCTGGTCGTGGAGGAAATGGGCCACACGGTCAAACTCTCCTCCGAGCGCGACGTTGAGGAAAGGCTACTGGAGACGGAAGTTGCGGGCGCCGAAACAAGACCGCGTTCCCCGGTGGTCACGGTCATGGGTCATGTGGATCATGGCAAGACCTCGTTACTCGATTACATCCGTAAAACCAAGGTGGCGACGAAGGAAGCGGGTGGCATTACCCAGCACATTGGCGCCTATCACGTGAAGCATAAGCGGGGCGGCATCACGTTTCTGGATACGCCCGGCCACGCTGCGTTCACCGCCATGCGCGCGCGCGGCGCGCAGGCGACGGACATCGTGATCCTGGTGGTGGCGGCCGACGACGGCGTCATGCCGCAGACCGTCGAAGCCATCGAACATGCCCGTGCTGCGGGCGTTCCGATCGTGGTTGCAGTGAACAAGATGGACAAGGCCGATGCCGATCCCGAGCGGGTGAGGAATGAACTCGCGCAACGTGAGGTCGTGTCCGAGGAGTGGGGCGGCGACGTACAGTTCGTTCCGGTTTCGGCAAAGACCGGCGAGGGTGTGGATACGCTGCTTGAAGCCGTTCTGCTGCAGGCGGAATTGCTCGAACTTAACGCGCCGATCGAGGGACCGGCGAAAGGCATAGTACTCGAGGCGCGGCTCGATCAGGGCCGCGGCGTAGTGGCTACGGTATTGATCCGGGAGGGAACACTCAAGCGCGGCGATGTGCTGCTTGCTGGACGGGAATTCGGCCGTGTGCGTGCACTGCTCGACGAAAACAGTCACCAGTTGAAAAGCGCGGGGCCTGCCATCCCCGTACAGGTTCTCGGCCTGTCCGGCACGCCGGAAGCGGGCGACGATGCCTTGGTGGTGGCCGACGAGCGCCGTGCCCGGGAGGTCGCCGCGCACCGTCAGAGCCGCGAGCGCGACGTGCGCCTGGCGGCGCAGCAGCCGGCCAAGCTCGACGAGATGTTTTTGCAACTCGGGAAGGAAGAAACGAAAAGTCTCAACCTCATCATCAAGGCCGACGTGCATGGCAGCTTGGAGGCGATCCGCGATGCGATCACGCGCCTGTCGACCGACGAAGCCCGGGCAAAAATTGTCGCTTCCGGTGTGGGGGCAATCAACGAATCCGACGTCAATCTGGCGCTGGCTTCGGAGGCGGCCATTATCGGTTTCAACGTGCGCGCCGACAGTGTCGCGCGCAAGGCGCAACAGGAAGGTGGCGTGGATATCCGTTATTACGGTGTGATCTACGATCTTGTTGACGATGTTCGCAAGGCTCTGTCGGGGCTGCTCACGCCCGAGTTGCGCGAGGAGATCGTGGGACTCGCGGAAGTGCGCGAAGTATTCCGCTCGCCCAAATTCGGTGCGGTGGCCGGATGTCTGGTGGTGGAGGGACACGTCCGGCGCGACAATCCGATCCGTGTGTTGCGCGACAGTGTGGTCATCTACGAAGGCAGGCTCGAATCCTTGCGCCGCTTCAAGGACGACGTGAACGAAGTGCGTGCGGGCACCGAATGCGGAATCGCGGTGAAAGACTATGACGACGTGCGCCCGGGTGATCAGATCGAGGTATTCGAACGCATCGAAGTGGCGCGCAGCATCGAGGCATGAATTCGGTTTCCCCCATTCCGCGCAGCGCCCGGGTCGGTGCCGAGGTCGCACACGCCCTCGCGGGATTGATCGAGCGCCAGTGCGACGATCCGCGCCTGCGGCTTGTGACCGTCACTGAAGTGCGCATGTCGCCCGATCTGAAGCAGGCGCGTGTGCTGGTGTCTTCCGCCGACCCTGATGCGGCTTGCGACGACACGCTCGCGGTCTTGCGTCACGCCGGCACGCGCCTGCGCCGCGAGCTGGCCGAGCGGGTACGCCTGCGTTCTGTTCCGCGGCTCGACTTCGTTTGGGATCATCGCAGCGAAGACACACTGCATCTTGATGCGCTGATCGCGCGCGGGTTGCCTGCACACGACGATCAGGCAACACAGACCTGATGGGTACGCGTCGCGGAGAGCAGGTAAACGGCATTTTGCTGCTCGATAAACCGGCAGGGATTACCTCGACGCATGCGCTTAATCGTGCCAAGCGCGCGCTCAATGCTCGCCGTGCGGGTCACACCGGGAGCCTCGATCCGCTCGCAAGCGGGATGTTGCCGCTTACCTTCGGCGAGGCGACCAAGCTTTCAGCTTTCCTGCTCAATGCCGAGAAGCGCTATCGGGTCGAAGTGCGGCTCGGCATTGCAACCGAGACTGGCGACGCCGATGGTGCGATCCGGGACGCGAGGGCGGTCGGGAAGTTGAACGATGCGGACATCGAGGCTGCTCTCGAGCGGTTCCGCGGCGAAATTAAACAGATTCCGCCGATGTATTCGGCGCTCAAGCATCATGGCGAGCGGCTTTATACACTTGCCCGCAAGGGGGTGACCGTGGAGCGCGAACCGCGCGCAATCACCATCTACGAACTCCGGCTGGTCGGCCGTGAGGCCGAACGACTGCATCTGGAAGTGCGCTGCTCCAAAGGCACGTATGTGCGCACGCTGGCGGAGGATATCGGGATGGCGCTCGGAACACTGGCCCACGTGAGCGCCCTCAGGCGCACGGGCGTCGCCGGCTACGAAGAGGGGGATGGGCTGGTGCCGCTCGCGACCTTGGAGGCGGATTCGGTGCCTGCGCATTTCCTGCTGCCGGCGGATTCGGCGCTGCGCGACTGGCCCGCCGTCACCCTGAGCCGGGATCTCGCCTATTTTCTGCGCCATGGCCAGCCGGTGATGATCCCGCGTGCGCCGATGACCGGCTGGCTGCGCCTTTACGACGAGGGCGAGCAGTTTATCGGCGTCGGGGAGATGCTCGAAGACGGCCGGGTGGCGCCTCGCCGCCTGGTCAATACCGTTGCAGCTTGAGCCCTGTGGCTGCAGGCCTTAAAATAACCTAGTTAAGTTCGATTAAACGTAAGTGTGGAGACATAGATGCCCCTCAGCAAGGACGACAAACGCCGGATCATCGGCGATTACGGTGCAAACGAGAGCGACACGGGCTCACCGGAGGTCCAGGTCGCTTTGCTTTCGGCCCGCATAGACGGGCTCGGCCAACACTTTGCCACTCATGGCAAGGATCATCATTCGCGCCACGGCCTGCTGAAGATGGTCAGCCGGCGGCGGCGCCTGCTCGATTATGTCAAGGCCTCCGACCGCAGCCGCTATCAGCAGTTGATCGAACGCCTCGGCCTGCGCCGCTGAGCGGCACCACCGATCGCTTTATTCCGGGAGTCAAGTAGTGTCAGTCATCAAGAAGAGTTTCGATTTCGGGGGGCAGGAAGTCACACTGGAAACGGGCGAGATCGCCCGCCAGGCCGATGGGGCGGTGCTGGTCACCATGGCTGATACTTCCGTGCTCGTCACCGCCGTCGGCCGCCGCCAGGCGGATCCGGGACGGGATTTCTTTCCGCTCACCGTCAATTACCAGGAAAAGACCTATGCCGCGGGACGCATTCCCGGTGGCTTCTTCAAGCGTGAGGGGCGGCCGAGCGAGAAGGAAGTGCTCACCTCGCGCCTCATCGATCGTCCGATCCGTCCGCTCTTCCCCAAGGGATTCAAGAACGAAGTGCAGGTCATCGCGACCGTGATTTCGATGAATCCGGAGGTGGATCCAGATATTCCGTCGCTGCTCGGTGCCTCAGCGGCGCTCGCGATTTCTGGCCTCCCCTGGCGCGGACCGATCGGCGCCTGCCGCGTCGGTTACCAGAACGACGAATTCCTGCTCAATCCGACGATCACGCAGACGGCGGAATCCAGACTCAATCTCGTCGTCGCCGGCACAGCGGACGCCATTCTGATGGTGGAATCCGAGGCCGGCACGCTTTCCGAAAAGATTATGCTCGATGCCGTCTTCTTCGGCCACGAGGCGCTCAAGCATGCGATAAACGCGATCGAGGAGCTGGCTGCCGAAACACGCAAGCCGGCGTGGGAATGGACCCAGCCGGAGGCGCCTAGAACCCTCACCGAGACGCTCAAGACGAATTGCGAGGCGGACATTGGCAAGGCCTACGCGATTGCGGGCAAAACCGAACGCCAGGACGAGTTGAAGCGCTTGCGCGATGCGGCCCTCGAATTCATGGGTGGCGAAGAGGCCTTTTCTTCCGATGAAATCCTGGAGGGTTTTGCCAAGCTGGAACGCAGCATCGTGCGTGGAAAAATCCTCAAGGGCGACAAACGCATTGACGGGCGCGGGTTGAAGGATGTGCGCCCGATTACCGTGCGTGTTGGCGTGCTGCCCCGCACTCACGGCTCGGCGCTTTTCACGCGTGGCGAAACGCAGGCATTGGTGGTCACCACGCTCGGCACCGAACGCGATGCGCAGCGTATTGACGCGCTCGCCGGCGAGCACAAAGAGCCCTTCATGCTCCACTACAATTTTCCGCCGTACTGCGTTGGCGAGACTGGATTTATGGGCTCTCCGAAGCGCCGGGAAATCGGCCACGGCCGCCTCGCCAAGCGCGGCATTCAGGCGGTCATGCCGGACATGAAGGATTATCCCTACGTCATTCGGGTAGTCTCGGAAGTCACCGAATCGAACGGTTCGAGTTCGATGGCGACAACCTGCGGCACCAGCCTTTCGTTGATGGATGCGGGCGTGCCGATCAGCGCTCCGGTCGCGGGCGTCGCGATGGGGCTCATCAAGGAGGCCGACAAGTACGCCGTGCTTACCGATATCCTGGGCGACGAGGATCATCTGGGCGACATGGATTTCAAGGTTGCGGGTACCGAAGACGGCGTCACGGCGCTGCAGATGGACATCAAGATCGATGGCATTACCCGCGAGATCATGGAAACCGCGATGGCGCAGGCACGTGAAGGACGACTGCACATCCTCGAGAAGATGAATGCGGTGATCGCGGAACCGCGGAGCGAACTCTCCGAGTGGGCTCCTCGCATCATTACCATGCATATCGACCGCGAGAAGATCCGCGACGTCATCGGCAAAGGCGGTGCCGTGATCCGCGCACTTACCGAAGAGACCGGCGCCACGATAGACATCGAAGATGACGGCACGATTAAGATCGCCTCGGTGGACCGCGCCGCCGGCGAAGCGGCGAAAAAGCGCATCGAGGACATCACTGCCGACGTCGAGGTAGGCCGGATTTACGAGGGCAAGGTGGTCAAGCTGATGGACTTCGGGGCCTTCGTTTCGATCCTGCCCGGACGCGACGGCCTGGTTCACATCTCCCAGATCTCCAACGAGCGGGTCGAGCGAGTGAGCGACAAACTTCACGAAGGCGACATGGTCCGCGTCAAGGTGCTCGAAGTGGACAAGCAAGGCCGCGTGCGCCTGAGCATGAAGGCCGTGGACGCCGAAGCCGACGTCGCCTGATCTTCCCCCTTTCGCTACCGTCTTTTAGTCGGCGCGTTTCGGCCTTTCAAAGTCCCGTCAGCCGCGCACTCTCGGCCCATAGCCGCTCGGCGAGTGCATCGTCGTGCGCGAGCGATGACGGCTCCTTGGGATGGTTCTTCTCGAAGTAGAGGCCGGTTTTGTTCGCCACTTCGGGACTCATGGCGAGATAGGTCAGGGTATGCGCTCCCTCGGCCGGTGAAATCATGAAAAACCGCCGCGCGAGCGCGAGAAAGGGCTTCGCCCATCCGGGGGCGCTGTCCCAGATATGGGTCGCCACCGTGCCTGGATGTACCGCGTTCGCCGTCACTCCGGAGCCTTCTAGCCTGCGTGCGAGTTCGCGCGTGAACAATACATTGGCAAGCTTCGAGCGCGCATAGGCCCGCATGATTCGATAGTCTCGTTTGTGGCCCAGGTCATCGAAGTCGAGCGTGCCGTCGTAATGGGCCACCGAGGAAACGTTTACGATGCGCGCCGGCGCGCTCGCCTTGAGCAAATCGAGCAGCAGATTCGTGAGCAGGAAGGGGCCGAGATGGTTCACCGCGAAGGTGGTCTCGATGCCGTCTTTCGTCAGCGTGTGCTTGTTCTTGACCGTACCGGCATTGTTGACGAGCACATCGAGCCGTGAGTGATGCGCGCGAAACTCCGCGGAGAAACTGCGGATCGAGGCCTGCGAGGAAAAGTCGCAAAGCATCGCCTCCACCGCGTCCGATCGCGAACGCCGTTTGACCTCCGTCAGCACAGCCTCGGTCTTGGCAGGATTCCTTCCCATCAGTACGGTGCATGCCCCGGCCGCCGCAAACACCACGGCGGCTTCCAGCCCGATGCCGCTGGTCGCCCCGGTCACGAGGAAGGTCTTGCCGGAAAGGCTCGTTGCAGAATTCCCGTCCATTGGCATGTCTCCGAATCGGTACGTATATCTCCAAAAAGCCTAGCACGTCCGGTCTCCAGACCGACGTGCGAATGTCGGATTGCGGGTCCGGCCGGAGAGTGGGGAAGTCCACGCAAGGGCTACGGCAAGGCTAAAATTGGCGTCCGATTTCCATTGTTTGTGTAACGATTCATGGATGCCTTCAGCTATCTTTCCGCCCTGATCTCGATTGTTATCGGTCTGGCGATCACCCAGACCCTGCAAGGTTTTCGCGGTCTGATGCTGGCGCGTTCACGGCTACGCTCGTACTGGCCCTGCGTGCTGTGGGCCATCCTGCTGCTGGTGATCGACGTGCAGGCATGGTGGGCGATGTTCGCACTGAAAGATTACGCGAATTGGAGTTTTCTCGCCTTCGCTGTCGTGCTGGCGGAGACGATCCCGCTGTATCTGCTCGCCGGCCTGGTATTCCCGGACATAGGTGTCGAGGGTCCGATTGATCTGCGCACGCATTATTTCGACAATCATCGCCGGTTCTTCACGCTGGCGGTACTGCTCGTCGTCATCAGCATTGCCAAGCCTCTGGTGTTATCGGGCACCTGGCCCAAGCCGCTTGATCTCGCTTTCCAGGTGATGTTTATCGTCACCGCCGCGGTCGGCGCACTGACCCGCCGCGAGTGGTATCACAAGACGCTTGCTCCATTCATCGCGATCTGGTTTGCGGTCTATATTGCCGTGCTGTTTGCCCGGCTCGGACAGTACATCGACAAGTTTCATCAGCGATTCGCGCTGCGGCAATATTTTGACGCGAGCCTTGTCCGGTTTGCATTTTCACAGCCACGACGCTATAACAACCTTCAGGGCTGGGAGGGCACTCTGCAAATGAACTTCGCCCGCTATAGGTTGGGCCATACTATTCGGGTACGTTCAAAAATCAATCATAAAATCATGAAGTTGGTACGGCGGCCAAGCATCAGACGGCCTTCCGCGCCTAATTTTTGTGCCGCCTATTTTTAGTTGGAGCTAAATAATGGAAAATGCTGGGCGGTAATCCCCCCATTATTAGCGGCAGCCAGAAGTAGGGTTTAGGCCGCCATGGCCAACTTCTGCATGGGCGTCACCCCGCCGATGCCCATGTTGGGCCGCTCGTGATTATAGGTCCATAACCAAC
>JBOIBN010000051.1:0-16831 GCA_050739575.1 Gammaproteobacteria bacterium | reverse complement strand
TTGGTTATGGACCTATAATCACGAGCGGCCCAACATGGGCATCGGCGGGGTGACGCCCATGCAGAAGTTGGCCATGGCGGCCTAAACCCTACTTCTGGCTGCCGCTAATAATGGGGGGATTACCGTATGTCTATCGAACTCAACGAGGATTCCTACCCGACCATTGATATATTCTTTCGCGATGTTGAAATTTTCAAAGATACTCCCGTAATTCAAACGCTTGAGAGTTTGAGCAATGCCGTTGCTGACATTATCGGGAATTTCATCGAATTCGTCTCCAGCAGATCGGATTAAATCAGGGTTATACTCATCACATGAGCGATCACAAACGCCCTCGCGAGGATGACGTGCTGCGCCGGATGCTCTCGACTCCACCGCAGCCGAAGAAGTCCTCGAAGCAGCCGAAGAAGCGCGCGAAGAAGTAGGCTTCTCAGCGCTCACGGACGCACTCCAATCTGCGCCCCTTGGGCGCATTTGTCAAGTATATAATCGCGTTTTCTTTGGACGAGCAAAGAAAAGGGCCCCCCGCCGGAGGCGTGCAGCGCTCGAGGCTGTAGTGCGCACCGGCGTGCCGCCGGCAGAAGCAAAAAACGGGCCGACGCCGTAGGCGTCCACTCTCGCTGATAGAATCGTTTCGCACATGCGAGGAGCGGCACGAATATGGCTGGACAACGCCGGGGTCTCGGGCGCGGGCTCGATGCCCTTCTGAGCGACGTGGATACAGCGGGCGAGGTCGCGCACCACGGCGACCGGCTGCTCAATCTGCCGATCGAACAGCTTGAGCGCGGGCGGTTTCAGCCGCGCAAGGACCTCAACGCCGAGGCGCTCGCGGGACTCGCCGACTCCATCCGCGCGCAGGGCATCGTGCAGCCGCTGATCGTGCGCCCGCTGGATAACGAACGCTACGAGATCGTTGCCGGCGAGCGCCGCTGGCGCGCGGCGCAGCTCGCGGGTCTTGCGGAAGTACCGGCGGTAGTGCGCGAGATCGCCGACCGCACGGCGGTTGCCGTCGCACTGATCGAGAACATCCAGCGCGAGGATCTCAATCCGCTGGAGGAGGCGGAAGCCCTCGCGCGGCTCACCGAGGAATTCGAGCTGACCCACGCCGAGGCGGCCGAGGCGGTCGGGCGCTCGCGGGTCGCGGTCACCAATCTGCTGCGGTTGTTGGAACTCGTCCCCGAGGCGAAGCGGCTGCTGCGCGAGGGCAAGCTCGCGATGGGTCATGCCCGCGCGCTGCTCGCCTTGCCGCCGCGCGAGCAGGCCGAAGCCGCGCGGATCATTGCCGACAAAGGGCTTTCCGCCCGCGAGGCCGAGGCGCTGGTGCGGCGGATGAAGGCCCCTTCAGGGGATAAGAGCGCGCCGCCGCCCGATCCCAACGTCGCCGCGCTCGAACGCGAACTCGGAGAGCGCTTGGGCGCGCGCGTCAGCATCCAATCGGCGCGCGGCGGCAAGGGCCGACTGGTGATCCACTACACGAGCCTGGACGAACTCGACGGCATACTCGGGCGTCTGCGTTGACCGAATTCGTCGGGCATACTGCGGGGTCTCCGACCGTGGCGGTGTTGCACTGGAGGCTGGACGGGGGTAGGCTTTGGGCGTGATGAGATGGCTTTCACTGCTCGCCGTACTGGTTTCCGCGTTGGCGCTTGCGGACACGGCCGTTTACCGCTGGGTGGACGCGAACGGAGTGGTTCATTATTCGGATCAGCCGCATCCCGGCGCCGTGAAGGTCGATCTCGGCGCACCACAGGTGATTGATTTCAAGGCGCCGGCTCCGCTGACGATGACGCCTCCTCCGATAACCGTCGTGCGGCCCGCGCTCGCGCCGCAGCAATACGTGCTGCGGATACTTGCCCCGGCCGACGGTACCACGCTGCGGCCGATTAATAATCAAGTGGGCGTCCGGGTCGCGGTCGCCCCGCCACTGGGAGGGAACTCGGAACTTCAATACCTACTCGATGGCCAGGCCGTCAGTGCGCCGACCACGGCCACCACCTTGTTGCTCCAGCAGGTATACCGAGGCACGCATACGCTCACGGTCACCGCGCTCGGCCCAGACGGCGAGGCCGCGGGCTCGGTGAGTTCCACCTTCTACGTACATCAGCACTCGGCGCTTTTTAACCGCAAGAAGCCGGGCCCGGTGGGTGGCGGCGGTTAGTCGCCGAATTCCAGAAATACACCCGTTTATCACGGCAGAAATTTTTAGTATTTTCGCTCGGCGATCTTTGCGTGCTCAGCGGTTAAATTTCAAAAACTCGAGCCCTTTTCATTAGTTGGCTGAGCTGTTCGAAAGCTTGGGCGCGATGGCTCAGGCGATCCTTTTCGGCGGGATCGAGTTCGGCGGCCGTGAGTCCGCGCCCGGGCAGATAAAACACCGGGTCGTAGCCGAAACCGCGTTCGCCCCGCGGCGCAGCGGCGATTTCCCCTTCCCACACGCCTTCGGCGATTAACGGCGCGGGGTCTTCGGCGCGGGCGAGGAATACCGCAACGCAGCGGAAACGCGCCCGCCGCGATGCGCCCGGCCGCTCGGACAGCGCTGCCAGCAGCTTCGCGATGTTGGCGGCATTGTTGCCGTGGCCGCCGGCGTAACGCGCGGAGCGCACGCCGGGCGCTCCGTCGAGCGCATCTACCTCAAGCCCCGAATCGTCGGCGAGCGCGGGCAGTTCGACGGCCTGCGCGGCGGCCCGGGCCTTGGCGATTGCGTTCTCGACGAAGGTCGGCGCGGTCTCGGCGGCGGGCGGAATGCCGAGCGCGCCTTGGGCCACTGTCTCCAGGCCGAGCGGCGCAAGCAGTCGGGTGATCTCCGCAAGCTTGCCGGGATTGGTCGTCGCAACGACGACGCGGCGGCGATTCAAAGGCCGGCGCTTGCGGATCGGATCATGAGTGCGGCGCCTTCCCGGGCAGGGCCCGCACGGCGACGACGGACACGTTGTCGCTGTGCGGACGGCCCGCGCGTGCGGCCTCCTCGGCGAGTTGTCGCACCGTGTCGGTGAATGGATCCGCCGTGCTCAGCCGCGCGATGATGTCCGCTTCGTCGAGCTGGCCCCAGAGCCCGTCCGAGCAGAGCAGGATCACATCGCCTGCGGTGAGGGCCCGTGCTGCGCCGACTTCCACCGGAGGCGGCTTCTCGCGGATGCCGAGGCAGTGCTCGATCATGTGCCGCTCGGGATGCAGCAGCGCCTCCTCGGGGGTCATCTCGCCGGCCGCGAGTTGGGCCTCGATCCAGGTGTGATCGCGCGTGCGTTCCAGCAACCGCCCCTGCCGCAGATGATAGGCGCGGCTGTCGCCGATATTCGTCCACCACAGCTGGTCGGCGACGATCAGGGCGCAGACGGCGGTGGTGCCCGGACGCTGCTCGAAGGGCATGCCTTGGCCCAGCGCGAACACCGCGCGGTGTGCCGCGATCATGGCATCGGCGAGGGAGCGCGACGGGTCGTCGAGGTGGAAGTTTGCCGTGAGCGCCGCGACAGCGGTTTCGGCCGCGAGTTTGCCCTTCGCATGCCCGCCCATGCCGTCGGCGACGACGGCGAGTACGTGCCCGTCGCCGCT
The DNA here is from genome assembly GCA_050739575.1 of Gammaproteobacteria bacterium. Lineage (GTDB taxonomy): Bacteria > Pseudomonadota > Gammaproteobacteria > JAKDMP01 > JAKDMP01 > JBOIBN01. The sequence continues at coordinate 13,282 of JBOIBN010000051.1, read as the reverse complement.
CAGGACTTCGCTGCGGTCCTGATTTTCGCGGCGATCGCCGATCAGGCTGATCTGGGCGGTATCGAAGTGCATCGCGCCTTGGGTTCGTGTTCGATCGAAGCTGCGGCTGCTGCGGTATTCGATAGCGTACCATGCGCATTTTCCACGCAGGAGCCGATGTGATTCGCAGCATGACGGGTTTCGCCATTGCAAGCCGGCGCGGCGAATGGGGCGAACTCGTGCTCGAGTTGCGCGCCGTCAATCATCGCTTCCTCGATCTGAAGCTCACGCTGCCCGACGCGTTGCGCCCGCTCGAAGCCGAATTGCGTGCGCGGCTGCAGGCAGGTCTTGCGCGCGGTCGCATCGAGGCAACCGTCCGTTGGCAGCCGCCACCGGGATCGGGTTTCGTCATCAACCGGGCGCTTGCGCTCAGGCTGGCCGGCGAAGCGCGGCAGTTGCTCGCCGAAACCGGCACTGAAGCAGCGTCGGGCGGCGTGGATGCAATGCGGCTCCTCGCCTGGCCCGGCGTGGTCGAAGCTGCGGTGCCGGAGCCCGAAGCGCTCGCACCTGCGCTCGCTGCCGCAAGCGATGCGGCGCTTGCCGAGCTGGTTGCGACGCGCGAACGCGAAGGCGCGGCGCTTGCCGCGGCGCTCGAAGAACGGCTCGTGCGTCTCGCAGCGGGCGTCGAGGCGTGTACGGTGCAATCACAGGAAGCGAAGAACGCGCTGCCTGTCCGGCTCGCCGAACGGATCGAGGCGTTCGGCGCCGAGGTGGACCCCGCGCGGGTGGCGCAGGAAGCTGCGTTGCTCGTCGTGCGCCAGGACACGAGCGAAGAACTCGAACGTCTGAGTGCCCATGTCGAGGAGACGCGACGGCTGCTCGCCGCGACCGAGCCGGTCGGGCGCAGGCTGGATTTCCTGATGCAGGAGTTGATGCGCGAGGCGAATACCCTCGCCTCGAAGGCCGGCAATCTCGCGCTCAACCGCCGCGCGCTGGACTTCAAGGTGTTGATCGAGGAAATGCGCGAGCAGGTGCAGAATGTCGAGTGAAACAGATCGCGGCGGACTCTATGTCGTCTCCGCACCCTCGGGTGCGGGCAAGACCTCGCTGCTGAAGGCCCTGATCGCACGTTATCCCCGGCTCGCCTTTTCCGTCTCCTATGCCACCCGCCGGCCGCGGCCGGACGAGGTGGAGGGGCGCGACTATCACTTCATAGACGCCGCGCGTTTCGAGCGCATGCGCAGTCGCGGCGAGTTCCTGGAAAGCGCCACGGTATATGGCAACGGCTACGGCACCGGCGCCGCGGACGTCGAGCGCCTGCGTGCGGCGGGGCGCGATGTGGTGCTCGAAATAGACTGGCAGGGCGCCCGCCAGGTTCGCGAGAGGGTGCCGGAAACCATCTCCGTCTTCATCCTTCCGCCCTCACGCAGCGTCTTGCGCGCGCGGCTTACGCACCGCGGTACCGACAGCGAAGAGACGATCACGCGGCGCATGGCTGCCGCCGCCGCCGAAATCAGGCACTGGTGCGAGTACGACTACGTCATCGTCAACGAGGACTTCGCGCGCGCACTGGCGGATCTGGAAGCCGTCTTTGCCGGGCGCGGCGCCGCCCTCGGGCGCTCGCGGACGGGTCTCGCGGTATTTGCCGCCGGGTTGGTGGCGCCGGATTGACCGATCCTCTAAACTATTACTTTGGAACCTCTGATTATTCAGAGGTTCCGTGTGGTGCATAGACGCACCACCGCGAATCGAGCACGTAAGGGCTTGATTCGGCGTAAGACTGGTCCGGACATGCGCCGGACTCATCGCCTCTGAGCAATTCACGGACGAATTGATCAGAGCTTCTTTATTAAACTTTTGCTGGAAGATAACGATGGCCCGAGTTACTGTCGAAGATTGCGCCGCCAAAATAGACAACCTTTTCGACCTGGTGCTGGTTGCCTCCCGCCGCGCGCGCCAGCTTGCCCACGGCCGCGAACCGGGGGTGCCCATGGAAGAAGACAAGGTGACCGTAGTGGCACTGCGTGAAATTGCCGCCGGTCAGGTGGACCGCTCGATCCTCGCCCAGAGCGACGAGCCCACCGAGCGCGAAATCTTCACCCTGCCCGACGTGGACGAGATCGACGTCGATCTCTCCGTCGAGGATGACGATGAAGACGAGGACGAGTTCGACGAGGACGAGCTCGAAGAGGGCGAAAAGGAAGAGAACAAAGAAGAGACTGATGCCGACAAGCCGGTCGCGGACGAGAAGGAGGAAGACGCCTGAGGGCGTCGCAGGTGCTCCATGCGCGCTCGTCAACTCGCCGGTTTGCGCGAACGCAAACCTGAGTCGCAGTTTGACGACTTTGCCGAAAGTCTTGAACGTTACCTCGCACCGGCGGAAATCGAACAGGTACGCAGAGCCTATCTCTATGCCCAGGAAGCGCATCGCGATCAGCGCCGGCTGAGCGGCGAAGCCTACATTACCCATCCGCTCGCGGTGGCGGAAATCCTTGCGCAGATGTCGCTCGATGCGGCGACGCTCGAGGCGGCGATGCTCCACGACGTGATCGAGGACACGCCGGTAGAGCGTGCGGAAGTCGCCGAACTCTTCGGCAAGGAAGTCGCCGCGCTCGTGGACGGCGTTTCCAAACTCACCCAGATCAGTTTCGAGAACCGCCGCGAGGCGCAGGCCGAGAACTTCCGCAAGATGGTTCTCGCCATGGTCGAGGATCTGCGCGTGATCCTGATCAAGCTCGCCGATCGCCTCCACAACATGCGTACGCTGGGCGTCATGCCGCCGGAGAAGCGCCGGCGTATCGCCCGCGAAACGCTGGAAATCTACGCGCCGATCGCGCATCGCCTCGGCATGCGCAAGATGCGCCTGGAACTCGAGGATCTCGGCTTTCGCGCGCTCTATCCCGACCGCTACCGGGTACTCGAGCGCGGATTGCGCCGCAAGAGCGGACTGCGCGTGAGTGCGGTGCCGAAGATGGTGAAGGAGATCGCCGCGCGTTGTGCGCGTGTCGGACTCGACGCCCAGGTCAGCGGCCGCGACAAGGCGATTTTCAGCGTGTATCGCAAGATGCGCGAGAAGGGACTCAAACTCTCCGAGGTCATGGACATCCACGGCATCCGCATCGTTGCCCCGAGTGTGGATGATTGCTATCGCGCATTGGGCCTGGTACACGCAGTGTATAAGCCGGTACCCGGATACTTCAAGGACTATATCGCCGTCGCCAAGAGCAACGGCTACCAGGCGCTGCATACGGTGATCGTCGGTCCCACGGGGCAGCCGGTCGAGGTGCAGATACGCACCGAGGCGATGGACCACGTGGCAGAAGACGGAATCGCGGCGCACTGGATGTACAAGACCAGCCAGGGCGCGGCAACGGATGAAATCCGCACCCGCCAGTGGCTGAGCAATCTCGACGAGATTCATGAGAAGAGTGCGAACCCGGTCGAGTTTCTCGAACACGCGAAGGTCGATCTCGCACCGGACGAAATCTACGTCTTCACGCCCCGGGGCGAGATCATCCAGTTGCCGCGCGGGGCGACGCCCGTGGACTTCGCCTATTCCGTACACACCGACATTGGCAACGCCTGCGTGTCCGCCAAGGTGGACCGTCGCGTGGTTCCGTTGCGCACGGCGCTTGCGACGGGACAGACGGTGGAAATCATTACCGCCCGCGGTGCCCGCCCGAACCCCGCTTGGCTCAACTTTGTCGTGAGCGCCAAGGCACGCTCGGCGCTGCGACGTTATCTGCGCGATCTCGAGGCCGACGACGCCGAGCGCTTCGGCCGCCGCATGCTCGAACAAGTGCTCGCCGGCCATCGCATCAAGCTCCAGCGCGAGACCGAGACGCTCGCGAAGGTAGCCACGACGCTCAAGGCGAGCGATTCTGGGGATCTGTTGCGACGGATCGGAACCGGAGAGTTTCCCGCCCCTCTGGTCGCCCGCCATTTTCTCGGCGACGCTGCGGATATGATGCCGGCGGCGAACGCACCGATCGGGATACGCGGTACCGAGGGACTTGCGGTCACGCTTGCACGCTGCTGCCATCCGATTCCCGGCGACCGCATTGCGGGACTGCTGACCAAGGGCAAGGGACTCGTCGTACACCGGCTCGACTGCCGCAATCTCGCGGCCCAGAAGGACTCGGACCGGGTCGTGGACGTCGCGTTCGATTACAAAAAGCGGCGCGACTATACGGTCGAGTTGCGGCTCGAAGTCGAGGACGAGCGCGGCGTACTCGCCGCGGTGGCGGCCACGATTTCGACGGCAGATTCGAACATCCGTCACGCCCAGGTTAACGAACGCGAAGACAGGACCTCGAGTCTTGTCCTCGAACTCGTGGTACACGATCGGGCGCATCTCGCGCGCATCATGCGGCATTTGCGCAAGACGCCGTCGGTGCTGCGGCTCGTACGCACCTGAGTCGGATCCTGCTAAGGAACCTCTGAATTATTCAGAGCGTCCTTGGATAACGGTCATTTCGGAAGCCCACACTCTTCACTTTGTGGGTGCGAGGCTTTCGCCGTATTCAGTATTGATCGCGCAAACGCGGGTCGATGGTCGACGCCGGCATCGTACGCAGGCGCAAACGGGCGACGGCGCCCGGACCGTCGCCGCGATTGGCAAGGGCGAGCGCGCCGCCGTGTGCTTCGGCGATCTGGCGCGCGAGCACGAGGCCGATGCCGCTGCCCCCGGGTTTGGTTGTGAAAAAGGGTACGAAAAGATTTTCCGTTTCCGGCAAACCCGGTCCTTCGTCGTTTATCTCTATAACCGCCTCATCGCGTTCAATCCGCCACGTAACCCCGACACCGCCGCCGGTCGCGAGTGCCGCATCGGCGGCGTTTTTCAAGAGATTGATGAGCGCCTGTTCGAGCTGGCCCGGATCGGCGCCTACCGTCACATCGTCCGCTCCTTCGAGCGCAACCGCCACGCGGTCCTCCAACGCTGCGACGCGCCGCACCAGCGCCGCAAGCGCTACCGGCTCGAGACTCGGGGGCGGCAGGCGCGCAAGTTCCGAGTAACGATGGATGAACCCGGAGAGCGAACGTGCGCGCCGTTCAATGAGTTCGAGGCCACCGCCGAGCGCCTGCGCCAGATCTTCCTCGAGCGCGGCCGCGGCGAGACGACGGCGCAAGGCATCCGCCGTGCCCTGAATGGGGCCGAGAGAATTACTGGTCTCGTGTCCGAGCACCCGGATCAGACCGCGCCAGGCGCGGCGTTCCTCCTCGCGCAGCGCCGCGGACAAATCGGTCACGGTCAGCAGACGATGTTCGCGTCCGCCGCGGCGAAAGCGTGCGAGGCGCACCTCCCACGGCCCTTCTCCACCCGGCAACGATTTCATCGCGCGCAAGGGCGTGCGCGTCGTCAACCAGCCGGCGACTCCCAATGTCTCGGCTGTGCGCCCGTGCAGCGCATCGGCATTGCCGCCGAGCAGCGTTTCTCCGGCACGGTTCACACCTATCAAACGGTCGTTGGGGCCGAACACCAGAATGGCGAGATCCACGGCCGCGAGAAGTTTGCCAAGCAGCGCATCGGATTCGATGCCCGCACGGCGCGCGCCGGCCAACTCTTCGGCAAGGACATTGAGCGCGGCGAGCGTTTCCCCGAAGGCGCCTGCCTCGGTACGCGCCCGCAATCCGAACTCGCCGTCGCGCAACCCCAGCACCAAGCCTGCGATCCGCCGTGAAGATGCGCGCGAGCGCAGAAATATCCGTGCGGCCATCGCGCAGCCGAACAAGGCCGCAGCGCCGGTGAGCAATGCACGCGAGCACAGGCTTGTCGGAAGCCAGGGCGAAGCGGTCAGCAGGCCCAGCGCCGGGATCACGCCTGCGAGCGCGAGCAGCGCGAGACGCCACTCGTGCGCGATCTTTCTCATTGTTTAAGTTTGGAGAGCCGGCGGTAGAAGGCACTGCGCGAAACGCCGAGTTGACGCGCCGCCGCCGCTGCATCGCCCCGGTTGCGCTCCAGGGCCTTCTGCAACAAGTAGCGCTCCGCCTGCTCGAGACTCATCGCTTCGAACGGCGTCGCCTCGCTCGCCCCCGGCAGCCGGAGGTCGCCCGGCTCGATGCGCTCGCCGGCCGCAAGTAGCACGGCGCGCTCGATCACGTGCGCGAGTTCGCGCACGTTGCCCGGCCAGTCGTAGGCAAGCAGCGCCGATTCCGCCGCGCGGCCGAAGCCTTCGAGTTGCTTGTCGTGCCGCTGTGCGAAACGAGCGAGATAATGCGCGGCGAGCGCCGGGATGTCTTCTGCGCGTTCGCGCAGAGACGGCAGTCGGATCTCGACCGTGTTCAGGCGGAAATAAAGATCCCTGCGAAACGCATCGACCTTGATGCGTGCGGGGAGATCTGCGTTGCTGGCGGAGATCAGGCGCACGTCCACCGGCCGCGGCCGCGTTGCGCCTAGCCGTTCCACCTGTCCGCTTTCCAGCGCGGTCAGCAGACGCGCCTGGGTCGCGGCGGTCGCGTTCGCGATCTCGTCCAGAAACAGCGTGCCGCCGTCGGCGAGTTCGAAGCGTCCCGGCTTGTCGGCGCGCGCATCGGTAAACGCGCCCTTCGCGTGGCCGAAGAGTTCACTCTCGGCCAGCGTTTCCGGCAGGGCGCCGAGATTCACATGCACGAAGGGTCCGTCGGTCCGGCGCGAACGTTCATGAATGACTCGTGCGACGAGTCCCTTGCCGGTGCCGCTCTCGCCGCTGAGCAGCACCGCGACGTCGGCGCTGGCCACCTTGTCCACGGTCGCCATGACTTCGCGCATCGCCGCCGAACGAAAGACAATGCCGCCTTCCTCGGCGGGCTCGACTTCCGCCAGCAGGCGCCGGTTGTCGGCGCGTGCATCGGCGAGTGCCAACTGGTTTTTCAATACCGTGAGTACCCGCGCATTCTCCCAAGGCTTTTCCAGGAAATCCTGCGCGCCCGCCTGCATCGCCGCCACCACGACGTTCACGCTCGCCCAACCGGTGAGCACGATCACCGGCAACGCCGGATCGCGTTCGCGGGCTTCGGCAAGAAGCGCCAGGCCCTCGCGACCGGACGTGGTATCGGTCTGAAAATTCAGATCGAGGAACATCGCGTCGTAGCGCCGCCGCGCGAGCGCGGCGCGCACCTCCGCCGGCGAGGCCGCGGTCTCGATCGCGTAACCCTCGCCCCTCAGCAGCAGGCCGAGTGCTTCGCGCACGTCGGCCTGGTCGTCGGCAATCAGAACGCAGGATTCGCTCATCGTCCGACCGGCATCTCGCAGGCCGCTTTCAGAGTCCGCGTTCGCCGTGGAAAAGCCTTGAGCAGTGCGCGATCGGCGGTAACCAGTGGGGCATGAAGTTGTTCGGCCACGGCCATGAATTCGCAATCGTATGCGGTGCAGCCGCTGTCCAGCGCCAATTGAAACACTAATTCAGAACTCGGTAAATGCTCGCAATCTTCAAACCACTGCTCAGCGCTTCGCATCACGTCGCCGGCAACGGATTGATCCAGCCGGTTTTGGCGAACCTCGCCGAGAATCACATTGCGAAACTCCGAGCGCCACAACAGCGGAGTGTGCCATTCCGGTTCGCGTTCGAGTAAAAGCAACGCATCACGGCTTTGCGCCGTCTTCAACCAGGCATAGGCGATGATGTTGGTATCCACCACGATCACGGACGGCCTTCCCGGCGTAATCGTCCGATTTCAATGATGGGAACTTGGCCCATGCGGGCATGGAAGCCTTCGAGTTCCTTCAACAATTCCTCCACTTGGTGTCTCCCGCGTGCATGCAGGGCTTCTTCGAGCGTCGCGACGATTTCGCCGTTCAGGCTGCGGTGCCGTCGTTGCGCCTGTTGCTTGAGCGTTCGATACAGCGGTTCGGGCAGGTTTTTCACAGTGATGCTGGGCATGTCGAAAGCTCACGGCTGTGGTTTCCACCATTATAGTGCCGAAATGGTTGCCTTGGCCTCGCTGTCAGGCTTACTGCGGATTCAGGGTTTCGGCGAGTGCGGTGCGCCGCATCCGCCGGGCGGGCAGCCAGGAAGCGAGCACCACCACGAGGCCGAGCACGAGCGCGGGCACCATATAGGCGGCGGGCGAGAGCAGGCTCACGCCGTATAACTGGCTGCGCAGGAAACGCCCGAACAAAAGCGCGAGTCCGACTCCGAACACCGCACCGGCTGCCCATAGCGCAATGCCCTGACCCAGCACCAGCCATTCGATCTGCCCCGGTCGTGCACCGAGCACGAGGCGGACCGCGAACTCGCGTTGACGCAGCCGGGTGAGATATGTGACCACGCCGTAGGTGCCAACGCTCGCGAGCACGAAGGCGAGCAGACCGAAGGCGATCAGCAAGGTCGCGAGCGCAGACGTGCCTTGCGCCGAATCGGCAATGAGTGAGTGCATCGAGGCGGCTTGCGTGATGCTTTGCTCCGGCAGTACCTTCGCCAGCGTCGAGTCAAGTTCTCCCATCACCGTTCGCGTGGGTAACGACGAGCGCAATACGATATTGACCGTTGGCCCCAGCCAACTTCCGAAAACCGTTTTCGTCGCGGGCATGATGACCAGACCCGGAGAATTGCTGGAAGCATTGAAAGCAAAATTGGTTTTGAGAGCCGCTATCACGCCGACGATGCGCCACGTCGTGCTGTGGCTTTGAATGCGCCGACCGACGACATTAGCGGTGCCGAACATCGCCTGCGCGGAGGCGGCATCCAATACCACGACATGCGCGTCGTCTTGCACGTCGGCCTCGTTCAGCAAGCGGCCGTGCAAGAGATGTACATCCAGACTACCCAGCAAGTGCGCTCCGGCCACCAGAATGGAAATGGTGTAGGCGTTTTGGTGACTTGTCGGATTCCCGTTATCGGCAACTGCAAAGGCGCCACCGGGCGAACCGCCGGTAAAGGGCACGCCGAAACCAAGCCCGGCCGCACGCACGCCGGGCAGCGCGGCAACGGCGCTTTGCGTAGCACGCCAGGCGCCCGCAACCTGTCCGTAGCTTTTATAAGCAGGTCCGGCGAGTTTCACGGTTGCCACCGTTAAACCATTCGGTTTGAAGCCCGGGTTCTGATTGAGCATTCTGTGCAATGAAAGACCCACCAGTGCCGAAGCGCTTAAAAGTGCGACGGCAAGCGCAATCTGCACCATGCTGAGTCCCTTGCGCGTGCCTCGCGAGCCGCGTCCACCCGCGGCGCCCCTGCCACCGCCGGACTGGAGCAAAGCCGTGAGGTGATGCGAGCGTACCAGGACCAGGGGCGCACTCAGAGCTATGAATGCGACCGCGAGCGAGAGCAGGACGCCAAAGAGGGCTGCGCTGCCACCGGCGCCGATCGTGAAAGCGGTTTGACCGGAAGCGACGCCGAAGTGCGCAAGCGCCGTCGCGCCGAATCGAGAAAGAAACCAGCCCACGATCGCGGCGGCGATTCCCAAAGGTAGAGTTTCGGCCAGTGCCAGCCGCAGTAGTGCAAGTCGGCTTGCACCAAGCGCCAACCGCAGTCCCAATTCGTGTCGGCGGCGCAACGTGCGCACGAGCGCCAGGTTGCCAAGATTAGCCGCGGCGAGAATCAGTAAGAGAGCGGCGCCAAGCTGCAAGAGCAGCAAACGGCCTCCGGTCGCACCGCCGAACCAGTTACGCAGCGGGATGAGTCCCACGTAAGGCTTATTGATGCTGAAATTATGAGTGGGCGGCAACTGAGAAAGAACCCGCTTGAGTTGAACATCGAGTGCAGTGTTCAAAGCGGCCGGCGAAACGCCGGGTGCGCGGCGCACGATCATGTTCCAGTTGAATTGAACGAGGCCGGAAGAAAGATTCAACATTCCCGGTGTCAGCACCAGCGAACGCCACAGCATGGTAGAGCGGTCGGGGAAATTAAAGCTCTTGGGCATCACGCCGACCAGCGTGTACTGTTTGCCGTCTATCTTGAGCGGCTGGCCGATGGCGTCGGGCTCGCCTCCGAACGCGCTTTGCCAGAAGCGATAACTCACCACCACTTCGCTCGGACCGCCGGGCCGATTGCTCGCCGGATCGAGCCAGCGCCCGAGCAGCGGTTGAACGCCGAGCGTCTTGAACAGCGATGACGTAACGCTTACCGCACTCACGCTTTTCGGTTTGCCGTTCGAGATCACCGTTGCCGTGCCACCCGTGGCGTCCGTGCCGTTGCCCTCGAAGAGGCCGCTCGCGGTGACACCCGGCGTTTTGCGCAGGCGCTCGTAAGCTGCCGCCTGGATAATGCCCTTTGGAAACGGCAGGGCGTGCATCCCGAAATATGCATTGGATAGTTGTCCCGCGTGTGGATAAGGCAGCGGACGCAAGAGATAGGCGTTCAGCGCAGTGAACACCGCGCCGTTCGCGCCGATCCCGAGCGCAAGCGTCAACACGAAGGCCACCACAAAGCCCCACTCGCGGAGCAGACGACGCAGCGTCTGCCCGAATTCACTGGTCACGTTTTCAATTGCTGTAAACATATTGATTTCTCCTGAAGATTATTGCGGGCGCAGCAGGGCGAGGAGATCGGCGCGGCGGGCGCGCAGCGCCGGGATGGCCGTCGCGCCTAGCGCGGCAAGTGCCATCACCAGCGCCGCGGCGACATAGGCGAGTGCAGTGCTCGTGCCTGCGCCGGTAATCAATCCCGAAAGTGCGCGGGCAAGCAGGAAGCCGGCGACGACACCAAGCATGATGCCGAACGCGGCAAGCACGATGCCCTGCGTCAAGGCCAACAGGCCGATGCGTCCCGGCGTCGCGCCGAGCGCCTGGCGCACGGCGAATTCGCCCATGCGTAAACGAATCAGATAAGCCACCGTGCCGTAGGTGCCGACGGCGGCGAGCACGAGCGCCAGCAGGCTGAACAGGCCGAACAACACCGGCAGCGCTTGATCGTCATGATAGGCGCGCTTCTTCAGATCGTGCATGGATTCGACGAAGCTGAATGCTTGGTTCGGCGCGAGCTTGTGCAGTGTGGTTTCGAGTTCATGCTTTACCGTTGCCAGCGGTAAACTGCTGCGCACAGCCAGATCCATAGTCGGACCGGCGTAGAAGGTGGAATCCGCGGGCGCGATCGAATGCGGCAGCCACATCGTGCCCGCGCTACCGCCGCTCGCGTGTGCTCGCCAACGCACGGGGCGGATCACGCCGATCACACGATAAGTCTGATTGAGCTTGACCTCGCGTCCAATCACATCGGTGGTGCCGAACAGTTTCCGTGCAAGTATCGCGTCTATGACCGCCACGTTGGCTTTCGCATGAACGTCCGTCGCGGCTATCAACCGGCCGCGGACAAGTGGCGTTCCCAAGGCGTGTAATGCGCGACCGTCCACGAACTCAACGACCGAACTCACGCCATGCGGTTCAATACCCCCAATACCGTCCAGGCCGCCGTAGCTGTCCAAACCGCCCGCAAAGGGGAGTTCGCTCGCAACGCCCGCGCTTTCGATGCCCGGCAACGCGCGCATCGCATCGCCAAATTCGCTGTAAAAGGCGAGTTGCGATTTCTGGTCATGAAAGTGCGGGCCGTGAAAGCCGAGATCGGCGATAAACAGATGCGCTGCATTCACTCCGATCGGATGCGAGGAGGCGCTTTTGAAGGCCAGGCCGAGCAACGCGGCGTTGATCATCAGCGCAACGCCGAGCGCGATCTGTGCAACGGACAACCCACGCTGGGCGAGCCGGGCGCGCCGGCCCACGCCGCCGCGACCGCCTTCGCTCAATCGTGCAAGTAAACGCTTGCGGGAAGTGAAAGCCGCGGGCAAGGCCGCAATGGCCCCGACCACGCAGCCCAGGGCAAGGCTGAACACGACGACCCAGGCATCGGGTACGATGGAAAATGCCGTGCCGCCGGTACCGATGTTATAGCGGGCGATAAGCGTCGTTCCCCACCAGGCGAGGCCGACCGCAAGCACGCCGCCGATAAAGCCCAACGGCAGAACTTCGGCAAGTGCTGCGCGCCACAGCGCGAACCGGCTTGCACCGAGCGCCATACGTAGCGCCGCCTCATGTCGGTGCGCCAGGGTACGCACCGTTACCAGGTTGGCGAGAATTGCTGCGGTCAGCAGCAAGAGCAACGCTGCGGCCAGCTCGATCAAGAGCAGACGGGTTCCGGCCGATCCGATCAACGAATCGCGAAGCGATTTGGCTGCAATGTGATAGTGATTCTTTTCAGCGTTGGCTTGTACATCCGGCGACGTCAATTTGAGCTGCCGCTGCGCGAGCGCGTTCAATTCCTGCGTCGCAGCATTCAGACTTATGCTCCGATGCAACCGTGCGACAAAGCGCCAGCCGCTCATGTCGAAGATCGCATCGGGCCCCAGCTTGGTCGGGCTAATTGTGAACGGCACCCAAAATTTTACGTTCTGGGTCGGAAAGTAAAATCCACGCGGCATCACGCCAACAACCGTATGCGCCGCGGCATTGATATTGAGGGTCTTGCCGACGACGTTCGGATCGCCGTGCATCGCATCCTGCCAGAAGCGGTAAGTCAGCACGACCTCGTGCGGCCCGTCGGGTTTATCGGCGTTCGGCCCGAAGGTTCGGCCCAGAAACGGTTTCACGCCTAGTGTCTTGAACCAGGAAGCCGTCACCGCATCCAGTCGTACCTTTTTCGCCTGACTGTTCCCGATAGTTAGAATTCCGCCCGCTTCATGCGAAAGCCCGCCGGCGGAAATGCTGCGCGCATTGCGACGCAGATAATCGTAAGTTGAGGTCGAGATTTGTCGCGCGCCCTGTATGCCCTGATCAATAACGATGAGCCGACCCGCATCGGGATAGGGCAGCGGCGCAAGAAAATAGCCGCGCAGCGCACTGAACAGCGCCGCGTTCGCGCCCACGCCGAACGCGAGCGTAATCACAAAAATCGCCGCGAACGCGGGTTCCCGTTTGAAGCGCGTAAAGAAACGTTGAATTATCTGCACCGGATTTTCCTCATTGGGTAGCGCTTCCGACAAGATCGCGGATCGGTGCGCGTGCGGCGCGGCGGGCAGGTCCCCAAGCGGCGGCGAATACGACGGCGGCGATGATGACGATGCCCGCCACGTAAAGGCCCGCGTCGAATACGGGCGTCTGATAGAGTGCGCTGGCGATCACGCGGCCTAGTAAATAGGCGCCCGCGAGACCGAGCGGCAGGCCGACCGCGAGCAACCACGCGGCTTCGCGGAACCCGAGCCGCAGCAGCGCCGAAGGACCGGCACCAAGCGCGGCACGGATGCCGTATTCACCGAGGCGCGTGCGTGCGATGAACGCGGTGATGGCAAAAACTCCGAGGGCCGCAAGCAAGAGCGCGAGCGCGGCAAAGGCGGTGACCATGCCTGCACCCGCCGCACGGAATACGGCTGCGCCCTGCACAAGTTGCGGATAAGGTGT
>JBOIBN010000050.1:0-18149 GCA_050739575.1 Gammaproteobacteria bacterium | reverse complement strand
GGAACGCTGACCTCCGGGCAGAAGTTCGAGACCTACAGCCCGACGACCGATTATTCGGCGCTCGTCAACAAGCTGATGAAGAACAACATCGAGATCAACGCCGAGCCGCCGGCCAAGCCTTCGCTGCTGATGCGCATCCTCTTTGTCTATGGGCCGTGGATCCTCATCATCGCCATCTGGGTATTCCTTATGCGCCAGATGATGCAGGGCGCAGGCGGCGGGCGCGGGGCCATGTCCTTCGGCAAGAGCCGGGCGCGCCTGTTATCCGAGGACCAGATCAAGGTCACCTTCGCCGATGTCGCTGGCGTAGACGAGGCCAAGGACGAAGTTTCGGAACTGGTGGAATTTTTGCGTGATCCGTCGAAGTTTCAGCGTCTGGGCGGACGCATTCCGCGCGGCGTACTCATGGTTGGGGCACCGGGCACCGGCAAGACGCTGCTCGCGCGTGCGATCGCCGGCGAGGCCAAAGTCCCGTTCTTCTCGATTTCGGGTTCCGACTTCGTCGAGATGTTCGTCGGCGTCGGCGCTTCGCGCGTGCGCGACATGTTCGAGCAGGCGAAGAAGCACGCGCCCTGCATCATCTTCATCGACGAAATCGACGCCGTCGGACGTCATCGCGGGGCCGGCCTCGGCGGCGGCCACGACGAGCGCGAACAGACGTTGAATCAGCTTTTGGTCGAGATGGATGGTTTCGAGGGCACCGAGGGAGTCATCGTCATAGCGGCCACCAACCGGCCAGACGTGCTTGATCCGGCGCTGCTGCGTCCGGGCCGTTTCGACCGTCAGGTCGTCGTGCCGCTGCCGGACGTGCGTGGTCGCGAGCAGATTCTCAAGGTGCACATGCGCAAGCTTCCGCTTGGCGACGACGTGAAGCCCATGATCATCGCCCGCGGTACGCCGGGGCTTTCCGGTGCCGATCTTGCCAATCTTGCGAACGAGGCGGCGCTGTTTGCCGCACGCGGCAACCGGCGCGCCGTTTCGATGGAGGAATTCGAACGCGCCAAGGACAAGATCATGATGGGGGCGGAACGTCGTTCCATGGTCATGAGCGAGGAAGACAAGCGGCGCACCGCCTATCACGAGGCCGGCCACGCCGTCGTGGGACTTTCCGTGCCCGGCCACGATCCGGTCTACAAGGTAACGATCATTCCGCGCGGCCGTGCACTCGGCGTCACCCTGTTTCTGCCCGAGACCGACCGCTACAGCGCGAGCAAGCAACAACTGGAAGGTCAGTTGGCGAGTCTTTTCGGCGGCCGCCTTGCTGAGGAGATCGTGTTCGGCAAGGAACAGGTCACCACCGGTGCCTCGAACGACATTGAACGGGCGACCGCCATTGCCCGCAACATGGTCACCAAGTGGGGGCTTTCCGAGCGGCTCGGACCGCTCAGCTACAGCGAGGAGGACGACGAAGTTTTTCTGGGCCACTCGGTGACCCGGCACAAGCAGGTCTCCGACGAGACCGCACATACGATAGACGAAGAGATCCGCGAAATTATCGAGAGCAGCTATCAGCGCGCGCGCGAAATCCTGACCGAGAACCGCGTCAAGCTCGACCTCATGGCCGAGGCGCTCGTCAAGTACGAGACGATCGATGCGCAGCAGCTTGCCGACATCATGGCGGGCAAGGAGCCCCGTCCGCCCAAGGATTGGACGGATCCCGGTGGTCCCGGCGACGAAGCCTTGGGGCGCAAACCCGCGGGCAAGACCGGTCGTGAGCCGGGCGAACCGATCGGCGGTCCCGCCAGCCAGCATTAGGAACCGACGCGCGTGAATGTTCTGCCTGCGGAACCTGAGCGGGTAGACGCTGGATGATGAGCACCGCCGTCAAGCCGATGCCGCACGGCGGCGGTACGCAGGTACCCGCGCTGAAATGGCGTGGCGGTTCGCTCGATCTCGGCGTGCCGCGGGTCATGGGCATCGTCAATATCACCCCCGATTCCTTCTCCGACGGCGGCCGTTTTCTCGACCCAGCGGCGGCGCTCGATCATGCGCACCGGTTGATCGAGGAGGGGGCGGCGATCATTGATCTCGGCGCCGAATCCACCCGTCCAGATTCATTGCCGGTGCCCGTCGAGGAAGAGCGCAAGCGGCTGATGCCGGTGCTCGAAAAACTTGTCGCCGAAACTCGGGTTCCCGTTTCGGTAGACACCAGCAAGTCCGAAATCATGAGTCTCGCGGCGAATGCCGGAGCGGCGATCGTGAACGACGGGCGGGCGCTGCGCGAACCGGGCGCAATCGAGGCCGTGCTCGCCGCCGATTGCGCGGTGTGTCTCATGCACATGCAGGGTACGCCGGCAACGATGCAGGACGATCCGCACTACGACAACGTGGTCGAAGACGTATGTGCCTTTCTCGAAGCGCGCGCCGATACCTGCGTGGATGCGGGGATCGCGCCGGATCACATTCTGATCGATCCGGGATTCGGTTTCGGCAAGACGGTTGAGCACAATCTCAAATTGCTGCGCCATCTGCCGGAGTTTCTCGACTTGGGGTACCCGCTACTCGTGGGCCTTTCGCGCAAGTCTCCGATCGGCCGGATCGTCGGTGCGGAGTCCTCGGATCGGCTCGCGGGCTCGCTTGCCGCGGCGACGCTTGCTGCCTGGTTGGGCGCTTCCATCGTGCGCAGCCATGACGTGCGGGCGACGGTAAAGGCGCTCGCGGTGGTGGATGCAGTGCGCCACGCAGCGGTTCCCGTATGAGTTCGGTTTCCGTGCGACGCTGGTTCGGCACCGACGGCATTCGTGGCCGCGTCGGCACGGTTCCGCTGACGCCGGAATTCATGCTCAAGCTCGGCTGGGCTACGGCGCGGGTGCTCGGTGCGCACGGCGGCCGGCTCGCCGTCATTGGCAAGGACACCCGGCGTTCAGGTTACATGTTCGAATCCGCCCTTGAAGCGGGTTTTTCCGCGGCCGGCATGGATATTTGCCTGCTCGGCCCGATTCCGACGCCCGCGATCGCCCATCTCACGCGCGCTCTGGGCGCCGCCGTCGGGGTGGTCATCAGCGCTTCGCACAACCCCTACGAGGACAACGGCATCAAGTTCTTCGGCCCCGACGGGCGCAAGCTCGCGGATGCAACCGAGGCGGCGATAGAGGTCATGCTGGACGAGCCCACGCGGGTGGTCGAATCCCGACGTTTGGGTGCCGCCCAGCGATTGCACGACGCTCGCGATCGTTACATCGAGTTCTGCAAGGGTTCGGTTCAGCGCAAACTCTCTCTGCGGGGTCTCAAGCTGGTGCTCGACTGCGCGCATGGTGCGACCTACGCCGTGGCGCCGCAGGTCTTCCGCGATCTCGGCGCTCAGGTGATCGTGATTGGTGCGGAACCCAATGGTCTGAACATCAACGCCGGTTGCGGCTCGATGCATCCGCAAAGCATGATTGCCGCGGTGCGTGAGCACGCCGCGGATTACGGCTTTGCCTTCGACGGCGACGGCGATCGGGTGGTGGCGGCGGATGCTGCAGGACGGCTCTACGACGGCGATGATCTGCTTTATGTCATGGCCGTCGAGCGTAAGGCGAGTGCGGCGCTCACGGGGCCCGTCGTCGGCACGGTGATGAGCAACCTTGGACTTGAAGAAGCCTTGCGCGCGGCCGGGATCGGATTCGAACGTGCCGCGGTAGGCGACCGCCACGTACTCACCCGGTTGGAGGAAACCGGCGGCGTGCTGGGCGGAGAAACCTCTGGGCACATCGTTTGCCTCGATCGGGCAAGCACCGGCGACGGCATCATCGCTGCACTCTCCGTCATGGCGGCCGTGACGGCGCACGGGCGGAGCCTTGCCGAACTGCTTGCGCCTTTCGTCAAATATCCGCAGGTGCTGTGCAACGTGCCGCTCGATGGGGCGTCCCGGGCGGTGCCATTCGAGGACGCCGAGGTAATGCGTGTGCTCACTTCGGTAGAGAGCCGTTTGGGTCCGCAGGGGCGCGTGCTGTTGCGTCCTTCGGGCACCGAGCCGCTGATCCGGGTCATGGTCGAGGGACCGCGGCTCGAATTGGTCGAGGCTTGCGCCGCGGAACTCGCGGAGGCCATAAAACGCCGGGTCGCGTTGCTTTGAACCGGATGGGCCGGTAAAATGCTTCGGTTTATCCAGATCGAGCATCAAGCCGCATCGACATGCGCCGCGCTCTCGTCGTCGCCAACTGGAAGATGCACGGCCGCGTGGCCGCGCTCGATGACTATGTTGCCGGCCTGCAATGGCCCGAAGAGGTTGCCGGCGGCGTTGAAGTCGTAGTGTGCCCGCCGGTACCCTATTTGAGTGCGCTGCGGGCGAAGCTCGCGAATTCGGGTATCGCCCTCGGGGCGCAGGATTGCGCCGCGCATGTCAAGGATGGTGCGTTTACCGGCGAGGTATCCGCCGCGATGCTGGCCGATGTCGGTTGCCGGTGGGTGATCGTCGGGCATTCCGAGCGCCGTCAGGCCCAGGGCGAGACCGATACGGTCGTGGCGGCCAAATTTCTCGCCGCGCAAGCGGCAGAATTGAGTCCGATACTCTGCGTGGGAGAAACGACGGCCGAACGTGAGGAAGGACGCGCTTATTCCACGGTGCTCGCCCAGCTCGAGTCTGTGCTCGAGCGCATAGGTCTGGAGAATCTGGGACGGGCTGCGCTCGCGTATGAACCGGTGTGGGCGATCGGCTCCGGCAAACCGGCGAGGCCGGCCGATGCCGAAGCCATGCATCGGATTCTGCGCGCGGCCGTTGCGAAGCGCAGTCGAATGGCTGCACAGTCGCTGCGCATCCTCTACGGCGGCAGCGTCAAGGCCGAAAATGCCGAAGAATTTTTTGCCGAACCCGATATTGACGGCGCACTCATCGGCGGCGCTTCGCTGGATGCCGGGCTGTTTTCGAAGATCGTCGTCGCTACGCAGCATATGAGCGGGGACCAGCTGAGCCCTGAGTGAATCAGGGTTTCCTTTGCAATATATTTTACGGAGCTGAAGACTAAATGCTTTTCTCAATATTGATCGCGGTAATGGTTGTGCTCGGCATCGTGCTTATCGTCCTGATCCTGTTGCAACAGGGCAAGGGGGCGGACGCGGGCGCGGCTTTCGGCAGTGGCGCCTCCGGCACCGTGTTCGGCGCCCGGGGTTCGGGAACCTTTCTCAGTCGGGCTACCGGCGTACTGATGGCGCTGTTCATGATTCTTGCCGTCGCCATGGCCTGGCTTGGACGTCACGCTCCCGTGCAGTCGGGAAGCGTGATGGCCGGCGCTACGACGGTGCCGCTTACGGCGAGCGCGGCGGCGGGCGCCACGGTGCCGGTGGCTGCAGCAGCGAGTGCAAGCAGCGCCAATAGCGCGCAGGAGACGGCGCCGGCGAGCTCCACCCCGCCACCGGCCAGCGGTGGCCCGCCTGCCTGAATCGACGCCAACGGAGCGTGATCGGGCGGTTAAGATAATAAACTTATGAGTGGCGGATCGAAGTCTCTGCGGCGACAGAAGGCATTGCCTGCAGATTGAACGTCGAGGTTCTTGCGGATGTGGTGGAATTGGTAGACACGCTGTCTTGAGGGGGCAGTGGCGTAAGCCGTGCCGGTTCGAGTCCGGCCATCCGCACCAGATGATTTCCGGGGAAGCGCCGACCTGGTCGGGCTTCCGCCGAACGCGATTCGTTCCGCCTCGCCCTGCCGGCCGGAAAGCGGCGACGGTCGGGTGCGTTAAAATACATTGGATTTGGTTCGGCATCCGGCCCGCATGCTCCAGAATTACCTCTCAGTATTGATCTTCGTCGGCGCCGGCGCCGGACTTGGCGCAATACTCATCATCGTCGGACTCTTGCTGGCTCCGCACCGTCCCGACGAAGAAAAGAATTCTCCCTACGAATGCGGCTTCGAGGCTTTCGAGGACAGCCGCATGCGCTTCGACGTGCGTTACTATCTCGTCGCGATTCTCTTCATCATCTTCGATCTCGAGATCGCCTTTCTGTTTCCGTGGGCGGTTGCGATCAAGCAGATCGGGCTCTTCGGGCTCTTCGCCATGGCGGTGTTTCTCGCCGTGCTCATCGTCGGTTTCGTCTACGAATGGAAGCGGGGAGCGCTGGAATGGGAATAGAAGGCACGCTTCAACAGGGGATCCTGACCACCACCGTGGACAAGGTGATCAACTGGGCGCGGACCGGTTCGCTGTGGCCGATGACCTTCGGGCTCGCCTGCTGCGCGGTGGAGATGATGCACGCGGGCGCCGCACGCTACGATCTCGACCGTTTCGGCGTCATCTTCCGCCCCAGCCCGCGCCAGTCCGACGTCATGATCGTCGCCGGCACGCTGGTCAACAAGATGGCACCCGCGCTGCGCAAGGTCTATGACCAGATGCCCGATCCCAAGTGGGTGATCTCGATGGGCTCCTGCGCCAACGGCGGCGGCTATTACCATTATTCCTACTCCGTGGTACGGGGTTGCGACCGCATCGTCCCGGTAGACATTTATGTACCCGGTTGTCCTCCGTCGGCGGAACAACTGCTGTATGGCGTGATCCAGTTGCAGAAAAAGATCCGCCGCACCAACACCATTGCACGATAGAGGTTCATGAGCGAAGCGCTGGAAACGCTGGCCGCCGCCGTCCGCGAACGTTTCGCGGAACTCGAACGCGCGCCTTCGCACTGTGGCGAACTGACCTGCGAAGTTCCGGCCGCGGCGATCCGCGAAACCGCGCTCGCGTTACGTGACGAGGCGCCGTTTCGCTTTGAGCAGCTGATCGATCTGTGCGGCGTGGACTACCTGAGCTACGGCCAGGCCGAGTGGCGCACCGAGGCCGCGACCCACACCGGATTCTCGCGTGGTGTGAACAGGCGCGCACCCGTACCGCACCCGGGTTCGCCCCGCCGCTTTGCCGTCGTCTATCACCTGCTTTCGCTGACCCACAATTGGCGCATGCGTTTGAAGGTGTACTGTCCCGACGACGATTACCCGATCGTCGCTTCGGTTACGGACATCTGGCCCGCGGCAAACTGGTTCGAGCGCGAGGCCTTTGATCTTTTCGGTGTCCTCTTTGAGGGACATCCGGATCTGCGCCGTATCCTCACCGACTACGGCTTCGTCGGCCACCCGTTCCGCAAGGACTTCCCGCTCTCGGGTCATGTGGAGATGCGCTACGATCCGGATCAGCAACGCGTCGTTTACGAACCGGTCGAGATCGCGCCGCGCACGCTCGTGGCGCGGACGATCCGCCACGACGACCATTATGCGGACCTGAACATGGGAACGAGGCCCGGCGATGAGTAGCGGGCAGACGAGCGAATTCCAGACCTTCACCATGAATTTCGGGCCGCAGCACCCGGCGGCCCACGGCGTGTTGCGCCTGGTGCTCGAACTCGAGGGCGAGGTCATCTACAAGGTGGATCCGCACATCGGACTCCTGCACCGCGCGACCGAGAAACTAGCCGAATCCAAACCGTTCAACCATTCCATCGGCTACATGGACCGGCTCGACTACGTGTCGATGATGTGCAACGAACACGCGTATGTGCTCGCGATCGAGAAACTGCTCAGCATCAGGCCGCCGATCCGCGCGCAGTATATTCGCACGATGTTCGACGAGATCACGCGCATTCTCAACCATTTGATGTGGCTTGGTGCGCACGCCATGGATATCGGCGCGCTGACGGTTTTTCTGTACTGCTTTCGCGAGCGCGAGGACCTGATGGATTGCTACGAGGCGGTTTCCGGTGCCCGGATGCACGCAACTTACTATCGTCCGGGCGGCGTGTACCGTGATCTGCCAGAGGTCATGCCGAGGTATCTCGCCTCCAAATGGCACAACGAGCGCGAGACCCGCGAACGCAACGAACGGCGCGAGGGTTCTCTGCTCGATTTCATCGAGAACTTCACGGATCGGTTCCCGTCTCTGATCGACGATTACGAGACGCTTCTGACCGAGAACCGGATGTGGAAGCAGCGTACGGTCGGCATTGCGGTGGTTTCTCCGGAACGGGCGATTGCGCTCGGTTTCACCGGCCCGATGCTGCGCGGCTCGGGCATCGAGTGGGATCTGCGGCGCAAGCAACCGTACGAGGTTTATGACCGGCTCGACTTCCTCATCCCTGTCGGAGTGAACGGCGACTGCTATGACCGCTACTTGGTGCGGATTGAGGAGCTGCGCCAATCCACGCGTATCGTCAAACAATGTATCGAGTGGCTGCGCAAGAATCCCGGCCCTGTCATGCCTTCCGACGTCAAAGTGGCTCAACCGAAACGCGAAATCATGAAGCGCGACATGGAGACCCTCATCCATCATTTCAAGTTGATGACCGAGGGTTACTACGTGCCCGAAGGCGAGGCCTACGCGGCGATCGAGGCACCCAAGGGCGAGTTCGGCGCGTATATCGTGTCCGACGGCGCGAACAAGCCGTATCGCCTCAAGCTCAGGGCGCCGGGCTTTGTGCACATCTCGGCGCTGGATGAGATGACGCGCGGCCATATGATTGCCGACCTCGTCGCGATCATCGGAACTCAGGATATCGTGTTCGGCGAGGTGGATCGCTGATGGAGACGCGAATGCCGAACGACAAGCCGAAGATGAATCGCGAGCAGGCCACCATGTTTCTGGGTGAAAAGCTTTGTGCCGAGATTGACCGCTGGGCTTCCGTGTTTCCCGCCGGCAAGCCGCGTGCGGCGAGTATTGCGGCGCTGCACGCCGCGCAGCATGAGAACGGCGGCCACCTCACGTTGGAACATCTTGACGCCGTCGCCGCCTATCTTGTCCTGCCCGAGATAGAGGTTTACGAGACGGCCAGTTTTTATTCCATGTTCGAAACCGATCCGGTAGGGCGCCACAGCGTGTCGGTATGTACCAACGTCTCCTGCATGCTGTGCGGAGGCGAGGAAATTCTCGACTACATCGAGAAGAAACTCGGCATTCGTGCGGGTGAGTCCACGCCCGACGGCTGCATCCGCCTGGTATGCGAGGAGGAATGCCTTGCAGCCTGCAGTTCGGCGCCGATGATGATGGTGGATCACGTTTATTACACGAATCTGACGTCTGCGAGAGTGGACGAGATTCTGGACGGACTGGAGTAGCAGGATGGACGTGAAGGAACTGAATCAGGTGTGCTTCACGACGCTCCAGTTCGACGAGCCATGGTCGCTCGAGAATTATCGCAAGATCGGAGGCTATGAGGCTTGGGAGCGCATCCTTCGTGAGCGTCCCGATCGCGCCGACGTCATTGGCGAAGTCAAGAAATCGGGACTGCGCGGACGCGGCGGCGCGGGGTTTCCGACCGGCGTCAAATGGACTTTCATGCCGAAGACGCCGCCTTCGCCCGAGAAGCACCTGGTGTGCAACTCCGACGAGAGCGAGCCGGGAACCTGCAAGGATCGCGACATTCTGCGTTTCAATCCGCACGCGCTGGTCGAGGGCATGGCGATCGCGAGCTACGCGATGGGCGTGGAAGTCGCCTACAATTATCTGCGTGGCGAGTTCATAGACGAACCTTACCGGCGGTTTACGACGGCGGTTGCCGAGGCCGGCAAGCTCGGATTTCTCGGGCAGAACATCAAGGGTTCGGGCGTAAACTTCGAACTGCATACCCTACTCGGTGCCGGCGCCTACATTGCCGGCGAAGAAACCGGTCTCCTCGAATCGGTCGAAGGCAAGCCTGCGCGGCCGCGCTTCAAGCCGCCTTTCCCGGCCGCCCATGGCATTTGGGGACGGCCGACCACGGTGAACAACACCGAAACGCTGGCTTCGGTTCCCATAATCATGCGCAAGGGCGCGGACTGGTTCCTGAAACTCGGCAAGGACGAGAAAAACGGCGGCCAGAAATTGTTTTCCGTAAGCGGCCACGTCGCGCGGCCGGGCAACTTCGAGGTGCCGCTCGGCATCCCGTTTGCGGAGCTGCTGGAACTCGCGGGCGGCATGCGCGGCGGGAAGAAGCTCAAGGCCGTGATCCCCGGCGGCTCTTCCGTGCCGGTGCTGACGGCGGATGAGATGATGGCCTGCACGATGGACTACACCAGCATTCAACAGGCGGGCTCCATGCTCGGTTCGGGCGCCGTCATCGTGATGGACGAGGACACCTGCATGGTGCGGATGCTCGAGCGCATCGCGCGTTTCTACTTCACTCAGTCCTGCGGGGAATGCACGCCCTGCCGCGAGGGCACCGGCTGGATGTACCGCTCGATCCGGCGCATCGAGCACGGCCAAGGTCGAACCGAGGATCTCGATCGTCTCGTTGACATCTCGCATCACATCGAAGGACATACGATATGTGCGCTTGGCGATGCGGCGGCAATGCCGGTATGGAGCTTCATCAAGCGTTTCCGCGACGAATTCGAATATCACATCCGCGAACGCCGCTGCCTGGTCGGACCGGGCGCGGTGCGCGAAGCCAGGGCGGCGTAAGGCGATGAGCGAAGAGCGGGTCAAATTGACGGTGGACGGACGCACGCTCGAAGCGCCGAAGGGCGAGATGCTCATTCGTGCGACCGACGAGGCGGGCATTTATATTCCGCGTTACTGTTATCACAAGCATTTGCGCGTGGTCGCCAACTGCCGCATGTGCCTCGTCGAGGTAGAGGGCGCGCCCAAGCCCATGCCGGCCTGTGCGACGCCGATCAGCGACGGCATGGTCGTATTCACCCGCTCCGAGCACGCAATGGACGCGCAGCGCGCGACCATGGAGTTCCTGCTTATCAACCACCCGCTCGACTGTCCCGTGTGCGATCAGGGAGGGGAGTGCGAATTGCAGGATCTTTCATGGGGCTATGGACGCGGGGTTTCGCGCTTTACCGAACGCAAACGCGTCGTCGCGGACAAGTCAATCGGCCCGCTGGTGCATACGGCGATGACGCGCTGCATTCATTGCACGCGCTGCATCCGGGTGCTGGAAGAGGTCGGCGGTCGTTACGAGATGGGCGCTACCGGCCGTGGCGAGGACATGAAGATTGGCACCTGGATCGAGCGCAGCATTGACTCGGAGCTCTCGGGCAACATCATTGACGTCTGCCCGGTGGGGGCGCTCAACGACAAGCCGTTCAAAATGCGGGCGCGCGGCTGGGAAGTGCTCCAGCACGCCACCGTGTCCGCCCACGATTGCGCGGGTTCCAACATTTACGGTCATTCGCTGCGCGGCCGGTTCCTGCGCGCGGTGCCGCGCGAGAACGATTCCATAAACGACAGCTGGATTTCCGATCGCGACCGCTGGAGCCATACGGGACTCGCCGCACCCGACCGCGTGAAACGGCCGCTTGTGCGCCGCGACGGCAAACTGATGGAGGCGGCGTGGGAGGAAGCACTCCCGTTTGCAGCCGGATTGCTCAAGGAAGCCGGCGAAGATATAGGTGCGCTGATCGCGCCCGGTTCGACTCTGGAGGAAATGTACCTCGCGCACAAGCTGATGCTTGGGCTGGGTACCCACAGCATTGATGCCCGCCTGCGCCAGGCGGACTTCCGCGACGACGAGGGCGATCCGCGCTTCCCCTCGTTGGGAAGTTCGGTGGCGGCGCTCGAACGCACCGATGCGATTCTCGTCGTCGGCTCGCATCTGACCAAGGAAGTGCCGATCCTTGGCTATCGGGTGCGGCGGGCGGCGCAACAGGGTGCGGCGGTGCTGGCGCTCAATCCGCGCCGCTACGACTTTGCGATGCCGCTCGCGGTCGAGCATATTGTTCATCCGGATCAACTGGTCGCGGCCTTGGCGGCGCTCACGCGAAAGTACGCGGGCGCCGGTGGACATGCAGCGCCCGATTTTCTCGATCGTTTTCCCGCGATCGAAGCGCCTGCACTCGACGAGATGGTGCGGCGTCTCGCAGAGGCCGAACGGCCGCGCATCCTGCTCGGGCATCTGGCGTATCAGCATCCGGCCTTCGCGGACCTGCGGCGCCTCGCGATTGTGCTCGGTGCGCTCTGCGACGCGCCGGTGGGCTACCTCAGCGAAGGGGCAAATCTCGCCGGTGCCTATCTTGCCGGCGCTGTACCGCACCGCGGCCTGGGAGGTGTGCCCGTTGCCGCCGGGCTCAATGCCCGCGCGATGATCGAACGGCCGTACAAGAAGGCCTATCTCACGATCGGTATCGAACCGGAACGCGATTGCTGGAACGGTGCCGCCGCGGCACGTGCGCTCGGCGCGGCCCGGACGGTTGCGCTCGCTTCGTTCCTGAGCCCCGGCATGCGCGAATACGCGGACTGTGTGCTGCCGCTCGCGGCCTTCGGCGAAACGGGAGGCAGTTATGTCAACGCCGCGGGTGACGTTCAGCGTTTCGATGCGGTTGCAGTGCCGGCGGGCGAGGCACGCCCGGGCTGGAAGATTCTGCGTGCGCTGGGTGCGGAACTCGCGTCGGCGAGCGGGTTCGGATTCACCACGCTTGCCGAGGTGCGTGCCGAGGTTATGACGGCAATCGGGCATTCGCACCACGATGCGCCTTATACCGGACATTGGCAGCCGACGCCCGCCGAGACCGAAGCGCCGGTGTTGCGAGCGGTGGTCGAGGTCGGGCCTTACGCCGGCGAGCCTCTGCTGCGCCGCGCCGGGCCGCTGCAGGACACGACGGACGCGCGTGCGAGTGCCTGCGTCCGGCTGCATCCTGAAGACGGGGCTGCGCAAGGCCTCCACGCGGGGGATCGTGTTCGTGTCAGCACCACCGAAGCAGCATGTGAGGCGGAACTCGTATTCGATTCCGGCGTCGTGCGCGGAACTGTGTGGCTGCCTTTCGGTCAGGGATTCCCGTTGTGGGAGTCGACAGTGCGGCTCGCAGCGGTGCCGCAGGCGGCCGAGGCGTAGGCGCGGGAACGGATATGCATCAGTTCACGCAATTTGTCGGCGGCGTATGGTCAGAAGTTCCGGGATGGGCGCAGTATCTGCTGATCACCATCGGCGAACTCGTCGCCATCGTGATCCCGGTGATCCTGACGGTCGCCTATCTCACCTACTTCGAGCGCAAGGTGATCGGCTACATGCAGTCGCGGATCGGTCCCAACCGGGTCGGATTCCGCGGCCTGTTGCAGCCCTTCGCCGACGTGATCAAGCTGGTGATGAAGGAAGTGATTCTTCCGACCAATGCCAATCGTTGGCTTTTTTTCATTGCGCCGATCCTTTCGATCATGCCGGCAATCGCCATCTGGGTGGTGATTCCGTTTTATCCGGGTGTCGTCGTTGCCAATGTGAATGCCGGACTGCTTGTGGTTCTCGCGCTGTCTTCCGTCGGCGTGTACGGCATCATCCTTTCGGGTTGGGCATCGAACTCCAAGTATGCCTTTCTCGGCGCGATGCGCTCGGCCGCGCAGATGGTCGCCTACGAAATCGCCATGGGCTTCGCGGTCGTCGGCGTGCTGATGGCGGCGCAGACGCTGAACCTGACATCCATCGTGGAAAATCAGGGCGGCGGGATCTGGCACTGGTACTTCATTCCGCTGCTGCCTCTCGTGGTCGTGTATTTCATCTCCGGCGTCGCGGAGACCAATCGGTTGCCGTTCGATGTTGCCGAGGGCGAGTCGGAAATCGTTGCCGGTTTCCACGTCGAATATTCGGGCACGGCCTTCGCCGTGTTCTTTCTCGCCGAATATGCCAACATGGCGTTAATCGCGGCGATCGCGACTTTGCTCTTCTTCGGCGGCTGGCTCTCGCCCTTCGAGGGCATTCCCTGGATCGGCCAGCCGAGTGCCTTCTGGATGTTCCTGAAGATGGCGATTCTGCTGTTCCTGTATCTGTGGTTCCGGGCCACGTTCCCGCGCTACCGTTACGACCAGATCATGCGTCTCGGCTGGAAGGTCTTCATTCCGATAACGCTGGTATGGATTTTTGTCGAGGGCGCCTTTATCATCGGCCACGTTCATCCGTGGTTTGCCTGATGCGAGTTGTATGAGCATGCGCAGGATCAGAGACTGGTTGCAAAGTTTTCTGCTGCTCGAGCTTTTTGCGGGCATGGGTGTGACGTGGCACTGGTTTCTCAAGCGCAAGGTCACCGTCCAGTTTCCGGAAGAGCATACGCCGAAATCACCGCGTTACCGGGGGCTCCACGCGCAGCGCCGCTACGCGAACGGCGAGGAGCGCTGCATTGCCTGCAAGCTCTGCGAGGCGGTGTGCCCGGCACTCGCCATTACCATTGATTCGGAGATGCGCCCCGAGGATGGCACCCGGCGCACCACGCGCTACGACATAGATCTCTTCAAGTGCATCTATTGCGGTTTTTGCGAAGAGGCCTGCCCGGTGGACGCGATCGTGGAGACCGGCATTACGGATTTCCACTTCGAAGAGCGCGGCCAACAGATCATGAGCAAGGAAAAATTGCTCGCAGTGGGAGACCGCTTCGAGCGCGAAATCGCCGCCGCACGGGCGGCGGACGCCCGGTTCAGATAAGACCTTAAGGCAAGGGAGCAACATGTCGCCAGCGGCGATCATCTACGAAGCCCTCTTTTACCTCTTCGCCGGCGGACTGGTGCTCGCAGGCCTGCGCATGATTACCGTGCGCAATCCCGTACACGCCGCGTTGTTTCTCGTGCTCGCATTCGTCAATGCGGCCGTGTTGTGGGTGCAGATGGGCGCAGAATTTCTCGGCATCATCCTGGTGCTGGTGTACGTCGGCGCCGTCATGGTGCTTTTCCTGTTTGTGGTGATGATGCTCGACATCAACGTCGCGACGCTGCGCCAGGGCGTCACCCGTTATGCACCGCTCGGGCTTATCATCGCCGGTATCATCGTCGCCGAAGTGGCCTGGGCCATCTGGGGGCATTTCCTCGGCATCGCAAGTCCATTGCAGCCGACGCCGGGTCCGATCAGCAACACCGCAGAATTGGGGAAGGTGCTTTACACCGACTACGTGTATGCCTTTGAGATCGCAGCCGTCATCCTGCTCCTCGGCATCATCGCGGCAATCGCCCTCACTCTGCGCTGGCGCCCGAACACCAAGCATCAGGATCCGGCGCGGCAGGTGCGCGTCCATCCGACGGGTGAACGCATCCGGCTGGTCGATCTCAAGGGGGGCAAGGAAGGCGAAGCGCGATGATCGGACTTTACTATTATCTCGGGCTCGCCGCGGTGACCTTCGCGATCGCCGTTGCGGGCATCTTCATCAACCGCAAGAACATGGTGCTGCTCCTGATGTGCATTGAACTCATGCTGCTTGCGGTAAACATCAACTTCGTTGCATTTTCGCGGTTTTCCGGCGACATCAATGGCCAGATATTCGTGTTCTTCATCCTCACGGTCGCTGCCGCCGAGGCTGCGGTGGGACTTGCGATCCTGGTCGTGCTGTTCCGCAACCGGCGCAGCATAAACGTCGAAGAAATAAACCGGTTGAAGGGCTGAAGCAAAGATGGAAGCAATCCTTCTCGTCATCCTGCTTGCGCCGCTCGTCGCCTCGGCGATCATTCTCTTCGGCAACAACCAGCTCAACCGGCGGGTAACGCACTCGATTGCAATCGCTGCCGTCTTTATCTCGTTCTGCCTCTCGATGTATGTGCTTTATCTCAGCATCTGGGGCGGGCTCGGCCGTTACGAACAGGTCGTCTATACCTGGGGAGTCGGAGGGCCGTTTGCGCTCAACATCGGATTCCTGGTCGATCGTCTGAGCGCGCTGATGATGACGATCGTCACCTTCGTCTCTTTTGCCGTGCACGTCTATACCGTCGGCTACATGAAAGACGACTCAGGCTACAAGCGTTTCTTCGGCTATATCGCACTGTTCACCTTCTCCATGCTGCTGCTCGTCATGGCAAACAACTTCATGCAGCTCTTCATGGGCTGGGAGATGGTCGGCCTGGTGTCGTATTTGCTGATCGGCTTCTGGTTCACACGGGAAAGCGCCATTTTTGCGGGCCTCAAGGCCTTCATCGTCAACCGCGTGGGAGACTTCGGTTTTATTGTCGGCATCGCGGCGGTCCTGTATTTCACGGGGACGCTGAATTACGGTGACGCTTTCGCCCAGGCGCCGGCGCTCGTGCACAAGGGAATCTGGATCACGGCGCATCAATATGTGGATGCGCCGACCCTGATCTGCATCCTGCTCTTCGTGGGCGCAATGGGAAAATCGGCACAGATTCCACTTCAGATCTGGCTCCCGGGTTCGATGGAAGGTCCGACGCCGATCTCGGCGCTGATCCATGCCGCGACCATGGTGACGGCCGGCATCTTCATGGTCGCCCGCTGTTCGCCGCTGTTCTCGCTATCGCCGACGGCAATGACGCTGGTACTCGTGACTGGCGCGAGCGGGGCGTTCTTCATGGGCCTGATCGGCATCGTGCAGACCGATATAAAGCAGGTGATCGCCTACTCGACGATGTCCCAACTCGGCTATATGACGGCCGCACTCGGCGCGGGCGCCTTCGCGGGCGGCATCTTCCACCTGATGACGCATGCCTGCTTCAAGGCGTTGCTCTTTCTCGGTGCGGGCTCGGTCATCATCGCGATGCACCACGAACAGGACATGCGCAAGATGGGAGGCTTGTGGCGACTCATGCCGATTACCTATATTACGTTTCTGATCGGCTCGCTCGCCTTGTGCGGCGTTCCCGGTTTTGCCGGCTTCTTCTCCAAGGATGCGATCATCGATGCCGTGCGCGTCAGCACGACTCCGGGCGCGACCTATGCGTACTGGTGCGTGTTGCTTGGTGTGTTCGTGACCACGCTTTACACCTTCCGCCTGATCTTTCTCACCTTCCACGGCAAGCCGCGCATGGATGCGCATCTGCGCGAACACATCAAGGAGTCGCCCTGGGTGGTAACTTTCCCGCTGATTCTGCTCGCGATTCCTTCGGCATTACTCGGCGGCATTGCCGTCAAGTGGCTCGATTACGGCAATTTCTTCGGCTCCTCGATAGTCAACCGGCCCGGCGACAACCCGCTCGCCTTGGGCGCGGGGGAGTTTCACGGCGCCTGGAATATGTTCCTGAATGGTTTCGCAACGCCGACTTTCTGGTTGTTTGTCATCGGTTTTGTGACGGCCTGGGTGTGCTATATCTGGAAACCCGGTTTGCCGGCGATTTTGCAACGGCGCCTCAAACCTCTGTGGTTCGCGCTTGATCACAAGCTTTTCTTCGACGACATCGAGCTTGGCGGGCTGATGGAAGGCGCGCGCAAGCTCGGCACGGGATTGTGGCGTTACGTGGATGACGGTCTCATAGACAACGTCGCGGTGAACGGCACGGCGCGCGTTATCGAACTCGGTTCGCGAGTTGTTCGCCGTTTCCAGTCGGGATATCTATACCATTACGCCTTCGTCATGATCATCGGGCTCGCGGTGATGGTCGGCTGGCTGGTCTGGAGATAGCAGATGAACGCATGCAGGGGAAAGGGGATTAAAGGGGAAGACCTTTGCCGTATCTGAGTCTTGTTATCTGGGTCCCGGTTCTGGGCGCGCTGGTCGTGCTCGTTGCCGGGCGCCTCGGCAAGCCGGACGTGCGCTGGATTGCGCTCATATTCGCCGTGCTTACCTTCGCGCTTTCGGTGCCGCTCTACACCGGTTTCGATACCACGACATCGGCGATGCAATTCGTGGAGAAGCTGCCGTGGATCAAGACCTATAACGTCAATTACTACCTCGGTGTGGACGGCATTTCCATGCCGCTCATCCTGCTTTCCAATTTCATGACTGTGATCGTGGTCATCGCCGGCTGGAAGATCATCAAGTACAAGCTCCCGCAGTACCTGGCCGCCTTCCTGTTTATGGCCGGATTCATGAACGGCACTTTCGCGTCGTTGAACGCCGTGCTCTTTTATCTGTTTTGGGAAGCCATGCTGATTCCGATGTTTTTAATCATCGGCATCTGGGGCGGCCCCCGGCGCATCTATGCCGCGCTGAAGTTCTTTCTTTACACCTTTCTCGGTTCGGTGCTCATGCTGGTTGTCTTCATCTGGCTTTACCTCAAGACCGGCACCTTCGACATTCTGAGCTTCTATAACCTGCATCTGGGCGAGACGGCCCAGATCCTGATTTTCCTCGGCCTCTTTTCCGCCTTCGCGGTCAAGGTACCGATGGTACCGGTGCACACCTGGCTGCCGGATGCGCATGTGGAAGCACCGACGGGCGGCTCGGTTATCCTTGCCGCGATCCTCCTCAAGATGGGCGCCTACGGCTTCATACGCTTCAACCTGCCGATCACGCCGCTTGCGAGCTTCCGACTGGAGTGGCTGATGATCGGGTTGTCTCTCGTCGCGATCATCTACATCGGGTTGGTGGCGATGATGCAGAAGGACATGAAGAAGCTCGTCGCCTATTCCTC
>JBOIBN010000049.1:0-18837 GCA_050739575.1 Gammaproteobacteria bacterium | reverse complement strand
ACGAAGCGGATTTTTCGTTTGTCCCGTTGCTGATCGTCGTGGCGCTGGCCTTCCTTGTGCCCGTGCTGCTGTCGCCGATCAAACGCTTCGGCATCCCCGTGGTGGTGGGCGAGATCGTGGCCGGCATTGTTTTTGGCAAGAGCGGTTTCAACCTGATTCACACCGACGTCGTGCTTCAGGTGCTGTCGGTGTTCGGTTTCGCGTATCTCATGTTCCTCTCGGGGCTGGAGATCAACTTCTCCGAGGCGACGATGATGCGGCGGGGCCTCGGGCGCCGGCGTGTGGTGCGCAATCCCTTCTTTGTCGGCGCGGCGATGTTCGTGCTCTCCGCCGGCATTTCGCTCGCGGCCGGGTTCGAGTTGGTGCGCTGGGGCCTCGCGAGCGATCCCTGGATCATGGCGATGATACTCACCACCACGTCGCTGGGCGTGGTGGCGCCGGTGCTCAAGGAGCGCGGGCTGACCACGAACAATTTCGGGCGCTCCATCCTGATGAGCGCGCTGCTCGCGGACTTCGTGACGATTTTGCTCATCAGCGCCTATGTGTTGTACCTCAGTCACGGCGCGAATGCACGCGTGTTGCTGGTACTGGTGCTGTTCGCCGCGTTTCTCGCGGTGTATCGTCTCGGCGCCCGCTTTCAGCGCCACGCGCCGGCGCGCCGCATCATGCAGGCACTTTCCACCGCGACCGCCCAGATCCGGGTGCGCGCGGCGTTCGCCGTGACGCTGATTTTTATGGCGTTGGCGGAAAGTCTGGGAATAGCGAACATCCTCGGCGCCTTTCTTGCCGGCGTCATCATTTCGCTTCTTTCCGGCAGCGGCGGCGGCATGCTGCGGGAGAAGCTCGACGCCATCGGCTACGGATTTTTCATCCCCATATTTTTCATCATGGTGGGCGTAAAGTTCGATCTCGGCGCCCTGATGGGCTCGCGCGCGACGCTCGAGCTGGTGCCGGTCCTGATCGTCATCGCCTACGGGGTGAAGTTCATCGCGGCGCTTGCGATGCGCCTCGGCTACACTTGGCGCGAGACCTTCGCCGCCGGCGCATTGCTGAGCGCGCGGCTTTCGTTCATCGTTGCGGTGGCGGCGATTGGCCTCGAGATCGGGGTCATCTCCGAGGCGGTCAACTCGGCCATCATTCTGGTGGCGGTGGTGACCTGTACGGTCTCGCCGATACTCTTCAGCCGGGTGTTGCCGCGCAAGCACCGCGCGTGCGACCGGGTGTTCATCGTGGGTGCGCGTCCCGAGGCGGAGGCGCTCGCCGAACGACTCAGATTGCATGATCTCGACGTGGTCCTGGTGAAGGATTCCAAACCTTCCGGGTCGCTTGAAGCCCCGAGTGAAGGCTCGCGGGCGAGTCTCCTGGAGCGGTTGCGCGAAGCGGGCATGGCCGAGGCTGGCACGGTCGTCGCCATGGCCGAGGACGGCATCGAAAACTTCACCATCGCCCGCCTTGCGCGTGAGGTGTTTGCCACCCGCAACGTCATCGCCTGGGTCGAGAGTCCCGCCGACAATCCGCGCTTTCGCGAATCGAGTGTGCGGATCGTCAACCCGCAATACTCCACGCTGCTCATGCTCGAAGGGCTGGTGGTCAATCCGGCCGCGCTCTCCGTCGGTGCCGACCCGGGCGAGGATCAGGAGGTGCGGGTGGTCAAGCTGCAGAACCAGTCGCTCGTCGGGTATGCGATCAGGCATATCGGCCTGCCGCCGAGCGTGCGGGTGCTGCGCATCGAGCGCGGCGACGCGACGCTCGTTCCGGAGATGGCGACCGTCGTGCAGGCCAACGATACCCTGACGCTAAGCGGCGAAACGGGCGAAGTGGACGCCTCCGCGCGCTTGTTCGCGCGCCGCTGAAGCCAAGCCGCTCCTTGGAGGCCGCGAAGCTGGTGTCGCATTGGACGAGTGTTTGTATCAGGATATAATCTGATTCTGACGCGCAATATCAGGAGGCCAAAAGATGCTTATCGAACGTGCCGAGCAGGTCGTCAATTCGACGGATTTGTCCCGCAAGACCAAGGATTTGCTGGATGCGTTGTCGCGCGGCGGCAAAAGCAAGATGGTGGTGATGCGGGACAACAAGCCTGCCGCGGTTTTGCTTTCGATCGAGGAGTACGAGGCCCAGCTCGACGAACTCGAAGACCTGCGCATCGAAGCGATTGCAGCCGCGCGTCTGGCGGAATTCAATCCCGCCAAGGCCGTCTCCCATGACGAGATCATGGCGGAGTTTGGCGACACAGACTGATGACTTGGACCGTCATCTATCATCCGGATGTGCCGGATGATCTGCGCAGGCTGGGACGCGCCGAGGCCGGCCGCGTCGTCGCCGCCATTGACAAGCGCATCCGGCACGGAGAGCCGGACAAGTTCGGTAAATTATTGCGGCATGATCTCGCCGGATGCCGACGGATACGAGTCGGCGAGACACGCATCGTATTTCGCGTTGATGCGCGTGCAATCGAGGTGCTGGTGATCGCTGTTGGGCCAAGACGCGACGATGAGATTTATCTGCGGGCCGGAAAGCGCTCGCGCTCGCGATAGCAAAAAGCTTCGACGAAAGGGTTGAATTCCTGGTTCAGGTGCAAGCGATAATGCGGTTCGGCAAGGTCACGGTGGAGATCGTGTGCGGCGACATCGTCCGCCAGCACGACGTGGATGCCGTGGTGAACGCGGCCAACGCCGAACTCCTGCCGGGCGGCGGCGTCGCGGGCGCGATTCATCGCGCGGCCGGTCCGGGGCTCGCGGAGGAATGCCGCCCGCTGGCGCCGATCGCGCCGGGTGAGGCGGTCGTGACCGGAGGGCACGATCTTCCCAACCGCTGGGTGATCCATTGTCTCGGGCCGGTGTACGGTCGCGACGAACCGGCGGCGAAATTGCTCGCCGACTGCTACCGCAACGCGCTTCGCCTCGCCGAGGAAAAGGTCATGCAAAGCGTCGCTTTCCCGGCGATCTCGACCGGCGCCTTCGGTTACCCGGCAGGGGACGTGGCCAAGGTGAGCGCACGCGCGATCCGCGATCTCGCGCCGACGCTCGAACACGTTCGTCTGCTGCGCTTCGTGCTGTTCGGAGGGGAGATGCAGCGCACGGTCGAGCGCGCGTTCGAGGCAGTCGCCGAGCGCGGCTGCCCCCCTTTATGACGGCCAGAACTTTCAAAAGGAATCCGCTGCCGCGCGAGTTCTATGCACGCGGCCCGCTGGTCGTTGCACGGAACCTGCTCGGCAAGAAACTGGTACGCGAATACGAGGGCGAACGGCTGGTCGGCATCGTCAGCGAGGTCGAGGCATATCTTGGCGAACGCGACAGTGCAAGCCATGCCTTTCGCGGGCGCACGCCGCGCAACGCCGTGATGTTCGGACCGGGCGGGCACGTCTATGTTTATTTCGTGTATGGCATGCACAACTGCATGAACGTCGTCGCCGGCCGCGAGGGCCGCGCCGCGGCCGTGCTCATTCGCGCCCTCCGGCCGCTCGAAGGCGAGCCGACCATGCTTCAATTGCGAAACGGACGCCGACTGCTCGCCGACGGACCGGGCAAACTGTGCCAGGCACTGGCGATCGATCGCGGTCTCAACGGGCACGATCTTACCCGCGGCGAGGCGCTCTGGATCGAAGCCGGGCCGGTCTTGCCGCCGCGTTCGATCGGCAAAAGTCCGCGCATCGGCATTGATTATGCGCAACCCGAACATCGCGACGCCGAGTGGCGCTTTTTCATAAAGCGTACGCCTGACTGAGGTTGGAGTTCGTGAGTGGTGGCCAGGGGCGGAATCGAACCACCGACACGCGGATTTTCAGTCCGCTGCTCTACCGACTGAGCTACCTGGCCTTACCGGGAAAACCGTTTCGGGTGCGCCGTTGTGCTTCCGGCGCTGCCTCTGACGGCGCCTATTAAAACGGGCGCAGCATGTTGCCGTCAAGCCGGGCTTTACGAGAGCACGCGCTTGGGCGTCCGTGCGGCATGCCCGGCGCGGCTACAATGAGCGCCGAATGAGTCCGACCCGCAGGGCGGGCCGCAACCGGGAGCCGCGGTGACCAGGGACACGGATCCGAATCGTCCCCAAATCAAGCTGGACGGGAACAGTATCCATTTAGCCGGCAATTGGACGTCGGTGACGCTGGTGCGGGCGCTCGCCCAGATTCCGCGCAAGATTCCGCCGACGGGTGTGCTCACGGTAGATCTCGCCGGCGTGAGCGCGCTTGATACCTCGGGCGCCTGGTTCATCGAACGCTCGGTGCGCAATCTTCGTCACGACGGGCGCGAGATAGAGTTCGTCAATCTGAGCGCGAACGCGCGCATGCTGCTCGAGCTGGTGGCCGAGCAGACGGACCCGCGCGAGGTCAAGCTTGCCCATCCGCACTTTACCGTGCTTCAGCGCACCGGTCATGGCACGCTCCAACTCGGCAAGGTTTTCATGAATTATCTCGACTTCATCGGCGAGACGGCGGAGCGCTGGGTGCAGGTTGTGGGCAGCCGCCGGCGCTGGCGCATGCCGCAGTTTTTCGTCATCGTGGAGGAGACCGGCGTTACCGCCGTGCCCATCATTGTGTTGCTGTCGTTTCTGATCGGCGTCGTAATCGCCTACGAGGGACTCTTCGCGTTGCGAAGCTACGGGGCGGGGCTGTTCGTCGTCAATCTCGCCGGGGTGACCATTTTGCGCGAGCTGGGTCCGCTGATCACCGCCATCGTGGTCGCGGGCCGCACGGGTTCGGCGTTCGCGGCCCAGATCGGCACCATGAAGGTGTCCGAGGAAGTGGATGCGATGGTTGCGATGGGACTCAGCCCGCTCGAGGTTCTCGCCTTGCCGCGCATCTTCGGGCTGATGCTTGCGCTGCCGCTGCTTACCGTGCTCGCGGACATTGGGGGACTTATCGGTGCGCTCTTTACCGCGAGTCTGGTGTCCGGCATCAACCCTCATGCTTTCGCCGATCAACTGGTCACCGCGGTGTCGCCGACGACAGTGCTGACGGGAATTGCCAAGGCGCCGGTGTTCGCGATCGTGATCGCAACGGTGGGCTGCTTCCACGGCTTCAAGGCGGAAAGCAGCGCGGAAAGCGTCGGGCAGCGCACGACCCGCAGTGTGGTGCAGAGCATCTTTTTCGTCATCGTCATTGACGCGGTGTTTGCCGTGGCCTACAGCTCGCTCGGGATATGAACGCAAGGGTGGACGCGGCGGCGCCGGCGGTGCGGCTGCGCGACATTTATACGCATTTCGGGCGCCATGTCGTGCATGACGAGATCAGCCTCGACATCGGGCGCAGCGAAATCGTGGCGCTGCTTGGCGGCAGCGGCAGCGGCAAGACCACGCTGCTGCGCACGATGGCGCTGCTCCATCGCCCGCAGCGCGGCGAGGTGGAACTCTTCGGCGACCCGGTGAGGAGCGGCAGCGGCGCCGAGTTGTTGCTCCGACGGCGGATGGGCTACATGTTCCAGTTCGGCGCGCTCTTCGGCGGCATGACGGTGCTGCGCAACGTTGAACTCCCCCTGATCGAGCACACCACGCTGCCGGCGTATCTGCGCGAAGAAGTCTCCCAACTCAAGATCCAGCTCACGGGACTGGAGCCCCTGGCGGCGGGGTTGATGCCGAGCGAGCTTTCCGGCGGCATGAGAAAGCGCGCGGCGCTCGCGCGCGCGCTCGCGCTCGACCCAGAACTTTTGCTGCTTGACGAGCCTGGCTCGGGACTCGATCCGGCGAGCGCCCGTTCGCTGGATGAACTGATCGGGCAGCTGCGCTCGGCGCTCGGTCTGACCGTGGTGATGGTGACGCATGATCTCGCCTCGGTCCAGCGTCTCGCCGACCGTGCTATTCTCCTTCACGAAGGCGCCATCCTCGCCGACGGAACACCCCGCGAATTGCTGGAAAGCGACGATCCGCAAGTGCGCTACTTCTTCCAGCTCGAGGTGAAAAAGAGCCGGCTGGTGCCGGCAGGAGAGCGTTTCTAAGATGGGACATAGAGTCAGCTATTCCGTTATCGGCGCCTTCGTAATCCTTCTCGGAGGAGCACTCGTGGTCGGCCTGCTGTGGCTTGCCTCGGGCGGTCTCGCCCGCGACTACACCACCTATGTCATTTACCTGCAATCGGGAGCCTCTTCGCTTTCGGCAGATTCCGCGGTGCTCTACAACGGCGTGCCGGTGGGTCAGGTGTCCTCGGTCGCACTCGATCCCGAGAACCCGAGCCGAGCCCGGATTCTCCTCAAGATCCGCGAAGGCACGCCGGTCAAGACCGATACCGTGGCGACGGTAGAGACACGGGGCGTTACCGGTTCAGGTTACGTGGAGCTTAACGGCGGTAAGCCTGAGACGCCGCTGCTGAAGGCCAAGCCGGGCGAAAAGTATGCAGTGATCCCGACCGCGCCGGGTACGCTGGCGTCGCTTACTAATGCCGCGCAGCATGCGGCCCAGCGCATAGGCGAGATCACGGATCGCCTTGATGCGGTTTTGAGCGAGCAGAACGTGCAGGCAATTTCCGCGAGTCTGCAGAACATTCGAACCGTCACCGCGAATCTTGCCACGCAATCAAGGCAGCTCGATGCGGCGCTCGGCAGCCTCAGCGCGACCTTGACGAACACGCAAACGGCGACGGCGCGGCTGCCTGCGCTGATGAATCAAATCCAGACAACCATCACGAGTTTTCATGCAGTGGCCGGGAAGGCGGACGCGGCCCTCGCCAGCGTCAACCGCACGGCAAATGGTCTCGGACAACTAACGCCCCAGGCGCAGGACTTGTTCAGCAAACTCAACCAGGCGACAGAGAGCCTCAACGCCTTGTTGCAAACACTCAACGCGAATCCGAACTCCCTGGTATTCGGGAAGACCCCGCAACCGGGCCCGGGAGAATCGAAAGGAGGAGGATAGACATGCGCAAGTTTTTGATGCTGCCCTTGCTGGCCATTTCGCTTTCCGGCTGCAGTGGGCTGTTCACCACGAAATCGCAACCCATGTCCGAGTACACGCTGGCGCCGGCGGTATCGAGCAGTGCCGCAACGACTTCGATTTGTAACGCAGTGTTGCGTGTAAGTACGGTGCAGGCGTCTCCGCCGTGGTCGAGCAATAATCTTGTTTACACCGAGACGCCGTACCAGGTATCGAGCTTTGCCTATCATCGCTGGGCAGCCCCGCCCGCGACGATGTTGAGCGACGCGCTCGTCAAGGCGCTCGCGGCGAGCGGTCTTTATCGCGTGGTGCTCGGGCCCACCGATCCGGGCAACGGCGATCTCACGCTTGCGATACGCATTCTCCAGGGTCCGGTGCAGCACTTTTCCGGCACGGGCGCCGGGTCCGATATGGGTGGATCGAGCGCCGAAACCTTCGCCTTCGCGGCGGCGCTCACTGACACCGGCTCGGGGCAGCTTTATGCGAGCAAGGAATTTTCGGCCGAGACCGAAGCGGCGCCCAATCCGTACAGCGGCGTCGTCGCCGCCAACAAGGTGACGGGCGAACTGATCGACCGGCTCGTCAAGTGGCTCGGCTCGGTGAATACCGGTGAAGCCTGTCGTTCGCATTGATTCGCGCAATCCGAACGGTGATGCGCGCTGGATGTGGCGCGGAGCGCTGCATTTTGACAAGCGCTAGCGCTGGCGGCTAGGCTTCCCTTATGGCTACCTCGCCGCATCTCGTTAGACATCTGGAGGTCGGCACTGCGCCTGCCGCGCGTTTCGCACGCGTGCGCGCCGCAAGCGTTGCGCTCATCGTCGGGCTCGTCCCCGAGGATACGGTCGTGCAGACCATGGCCGACGTCAGTCCCACCAAATGGCATCTGGCTCACACGACCTGGTTTTTCGAGCAGTTCGTGCTCGCGCCCTACGTGAAGAATTACCGGCGCTTCCATGACGGCTACGATTATCTTTTCAACAGTTACTACAACCTGGTCGGGCCGATGCACAGGCGTCCCGAACGCGGATTCCTTTCGCGCCCGACGCTGGCCGAAGTGCTCGCCTACCGCGCACACGTGGACGAAGCGGTTACCGGCTTGCTGGGAGTGCGCGGCGAAGGGGACGAGATCGCAACGCGCGTCATCCTCGGCTGCCATCACGAACAACAGCACCAGGAATTGATCGCGACCGACATCAAGCACGTGCTTGCGCAGAACCCGCTCGTCCCGGCATGGCGCGAGTTGCCCCTGTCTGGAACGGCGGAGCCTGCGTCGCTCGGCTGGAGCGAATTCAATGGCGGTCTGATCGAGATCGGCTATGCTGCAGAGGATTTTTGTTTCGACAACGAGTGCCCGCGCCACCGCGTTTATCTCGAGCCCTACGCGCTCGCCGACCGGCTCGTGACCAACGCCGAGTATCGCGCATTCATCGCCGACAGTGGCTACACGCGGCCAGAACTGTGGCTCTCCGATGGCTGGACGCAGGTGCAGACCGAGGATTGGCGCAGGCCGCTTTACTGGATGGAGGATTCCACGCAGGCGTACACCGTCGGCGGCATGCGGGCGCTTGATCCGGCTGAACCGGTCTGCCATCTCAGCTACTACGAGGCCGATGCCTATGCGCGCTGGTCGGGCGCGCGTCTGCCGACCGAGGCTGAGTGGGAACGCGCCGCCGTCGGCATACCGGTCGCCGGCAACCTCGCGGATGCCGGCCGCTTCCATCCCGCGCGGGCTTCGGGTAATTCGCCCGCCCAGTTTTTCGGCGACGTCTGGGAATGGACGGCAAGTGCTTATCTGCCTTATCCGGGCTACCGTGCGCCGATGGGTGCGATCGGCGAGTACAACGGCAAGTTCATGAGCGGACAGATGGTGCTGCG
Organism: Gammaproteobacteria bacterium; assembly: GCA_050739575.1. Taxonomy (GTDB): domain Bacteria; phylum Pseudomonadota; class Gammaproteobacteria; order JAKDMP01; family JAKDMP01; genus JBOIBN01. The sequence continues at coordinate 10,098 of JBOIBN010000049.1, read as the reverse complement.
CGGCGGTTCCTGCGTAACGCCGGACGATCACGTGCGCGCCACGTACCGCAATTTCTTTTATCCTCACCAGCGCTGGCAATTCAGCGGACTACGGCTCGCGCGCGACGCCGCTTAAGCAAAAACAACATATAACCGCGGAGAACGCGGAGAACGCGGAGGACGCAAAGATGGAGATCAAAAATAACCTGGATATGGTCGTTTATCGATGGAGAAATAATCTCTGCGATCCCGGCGGTCTCCGCGGTGCAATATCCGTGGCTGCAAGCGCACGGGGTATCGTTTTTGGGGTGACGCCGAATGTCCGCTGAGGAGCCGGCGCTGGACGATCAGACGCCCGAGCGGCGGGAAGAATTGCAGCAATTGCGCCACAGCCTCGCGCAGCCCGAGAAGTGGGTTTCGTCGATGTATTTCTACGATGAAGCGGGCGCAAGCTTATTCGATCGCATTACCGGATTGCCGGAGTATTACCTGACGCGGGCCGAACTCGCGATCATGCACCGATACGTAGCCGAAATGGCGGCCGAGATTGGTTCCGGCGCCATGATCATCGAGCCCGGAAGCGGTGCAGGCGAGAAGGTTCGGCTTTTGCTTCGCGCACTGGAGGAACCGGTGGCTTATGCGCCGGTGGAGATCGCGCGCGAACATCTTGAGGTCTCAGCGCAGGCGCTGACGCGCGAGTTTCCCGATCTCGAAGTGTTTCCGGTATGGGCGGATTTTACCCGGCCGATCGAGCTTCCCGAACCTCGACGGCCCGCGGCGCGGCGCGCCGTGTATTTCCCCGGCTCGACACTGGGCAACTTCGAACCCCGAGCCGCCGCTGCGCTGCTGAACAACTTTGCCGGCATGGTCGGACCCGGCGGTGCGGCACTGATCGGCGTGGATCTTGCCAAGGACGCAAAGACGATAGAGGCGGCATACAACGACGCCGAAGGCGTAACCGCCGCCTTCAATCTCAACATGCTCCGTAACCTCAACCGCCGGTTCGGGGCCGATTTCGATCTCGACGGTTTCGAACATCTCGCGTTCTACGACGAGCGCGAGGCCCGGGTGGAAATGCACCTTAAAAGTCTGCGCGCGCAGGTCGTGCAGGTAGCCGGGGTGAGGGTCGAGTTTGCGCTCGGCGAGACGCTCTGGACCGAGTCGAGCTATAAGTACACCGACGAGCGTTTTGCAACGCTCGCCGAGGCTGGCGGCTTTCGCCTGACACGCACCTGGAAGGACGAAGAGGGGATGTTCAGCGTCCGCTATCTCGTCTGCATCTGATGCGAGGCTTTACTCCGCCTTGACATAGCCTTCGGGTTTATCGGAGCCGGAGCCGAAGAAAAATTTCTCCATTTCCGCTTCGATGAATTGCCGAGTCTTGGGGTCCATCGGCGTCAGGCGGTATTCGTTGATGAGCATGGTCTGATGGCGCAGCCATTGCTGCCACGCTTCCTTGGAAACGTTGGCGTAAATGCGCCGGCCAAGTTCGCCGGGGTAGGGGGGTTTGGCGAGACCTTCGGCTTCGCGGCCGAGAACGACGCAGTTGACGATGTGCGGCATGAATGATCCCGATGGTTCAAGTTGGTGCAAGTGTAGCGATGTCGCGTGCAAAATGGGCGGCGAGATAGCTTCGAATCGGCGCAGGCAAACCTTCTGCGAGCGCGGCTACCGGTTTCAGCCAGCGCAGTCGGCCGGTGTCGCCGATTGTTTCGTCCGCGACGGCAAACGCGGTGATGCGTGCGGCCAGCCGGAAATGCGTAAAGTCGTGGGTGAAACCCGGCAATTCCCTGCTTGAATGCGAATCAAGGCCGAGCCGTTTGCTACACCAACTTGGGAATTCGTCCGTCTCCGGCAGTTCGGGCAGACAAAGCAGGCCGCCCCAGATGCCCGCGGGAAGCCGCTCCTCGAAGAGCAGCGCACCGTCGCGTTCGATCCAGGCGAATCGCCGTTCGCGCAAGGGACGCAGGCGGCGCGGGTGGGGTGCCGGATAATCCATTTCCGCGCCCGCGGCGTGTGCCGCACAATCGGCGACCAGCGGACATACTTCACAGGCAGGCGATCGGCGCGTGCACAGCATGGCGCCGAGATCCATGATGGCCTGAGTGTAGACGGCGACGTCGGAGCGCGGCGTTTCGTGTTCTGCAAGGCGCCACAGTTCGCTTGCGGAATTTGTAGCGTGATAGCGCGCGAGCACACGTTTCGCGTTGCCGTCGAGTATTGGCGCACGCTTGCCGTGCCCGAGTGCGAGAATGGCGCCCGCGGTGGAGCGTCCGATGCCGGGCAGCGCGGTCAATTCTGCAAGCGTTTGCGGCAATTCACCGGCGTATACGTCGCGGCAATGCCGGGCCGCGGCGTGCAGGTTGCGGGCGCGGGCGTAGTAGCCGAGGCCGGACCAGAGCGCAAGCACTTCCGAAATTTCCGCATCGGCGAGCGCGTCGAGCGTGGGGAAACGCGCGATGAAACGCTCGAAATAGGGAACGACCGTTGCTACCTGTGTCTGCTGCAACATGCTTTCGGAGACCCAGACGCGATAGGGCGTTGCCAGCAGCTGCCACGGCAGATCGTGGCGCCCGTGTTCCGCCGCCCAGGCGACGAGACGCGGCGCGATGAGGGGGCGGTCAGCCGCCTCCGCCATTGTCTCCGCCGAGCAGATCCTGGAGCTTCTGCTTGAGCTTGTCCTGGGTCGATTGTTTTTGCAGATCGAGTTTCTTCTGCAGCGCGGACTTCGCCTTCGCCTCGATGATCGCCAGGATGTCGGGTTTCACGGAAAGATGACTGAATTCGCCGCTCACGTGAATCGGCACCGCGAGTCCGTCGAGCCCCGAGAGGTCGGCGTTCGCGGTTTTCGGTGCATCGTGCACCTTGCCGAGCAGGTCGTAATCGAGGGAGCCGTCCTTGAAGTTCATGTTGCCGTGGCCGGTTAGCGCGAGGGACGGCAAGTCGGCGCTCAGCGCATCGCTTTTCATGATGCCGTTGGCGATGTTCCCGGTTCCTTCAAGGTCCGTGAATTCCGTGCGGTCCGGTCCCGCAATCGGTATTTTCTTGCGCTCCTTGACGAGCACGTAGGCCTGTTCGAGGGATTGCCACAGGTTGACGCCTTCCAACGTTCCGCGCTTGATCGCGAACGTCGTCTGTCCCTTGAGATTGTCCTGCAGTTCGGCGACGGTATCGCCCTGCCCGGTCAACTGAATCGAGACATCGCCGGCTCCTGTCAGACGCGCGCTGCCGGAGAGTGCGGTAATCAGCTTGCCCGTGTCCACCTGCATCAGTTTCTGCGCGATGGTCAAACGGATTCCGTTCCCCGCGGCCGTGGCGCTGAGTTTGCCGCTATAGCTGCCGCCATAGAGCGTCGCTGCGATCGGATCGGCGGAGAGAGTGCCATTCGCGGCCTTGAGCGTCACGGCCAGGTTTTGTGCGAGGAGACCGAAGCCCGTGAGCTGACCGATCGCGAGCTTACCGGAAAGGTCGAGCTTCTTGAGCAGGTCTCCGGGCAGGCGGGTTTCCGTGAAGTTTTTGCCGTGGCTCTCGGCGACGACGGGCGCGGACTGTTTTGCACTCGCCGGCAGATAATCGTCGAGATCGACCCGGTCGGCGGCAAGATTGAAGCGCAGCGCATGCGTGTCGAAATTGATAATCCTGGCGGTTCCGGTGAGCGTGGTGTCGTCGAGCTCGAGCTTGAGATTCGTCAGTTTGGCGGACTGTGTGCCTGCGTCGAGATCCGTCGTCAGGCTGGCCTGCTTGAAGCCCGTGAAAGTCGTTGGAATGGTATCGCCGAGTGCCGTGAAGAAGGGCCGCGGAGCGAAATCCGGCACTTCCAGATGACCGCTAAAGGTCGGTGTCTGGTTCAGACCGCTCGCCTTGGCATCCAACTCCGCGTTGAGGTTCGCCACCTTGAGAGCGAGTCCGGAGAGAATCGCCGTGCCTGCGGTTTGATCGAGCGAAATGCTCTTCCATTGCGCGTTGACCGGGAGCGATTCCGTGCCGAGCCCCGCCTGGGTGATTTCACTTATGAAGGAACCGTCGCTGAGGGTGACGATGCTGGATGAGGCATTGACTACGGCCTGCGTATCGAGCTTGGCACGCGCCTTGAAATGCGGCCGCATGCTGGCGACATCGAACTGAAGGCTGAGCGGAAAAGGCTTGCCGGGCACTATGTCGCTGGCGTCGAGTTCTCCATTCCTTACGGTGTAATGCTTGCCCGTATGTGCATCCGTGTAGTCGAGGGTTGCGCCGTTGACCGTAACACGTCCGATGAACAGTTTCGTAATGGCGCCGCGTCTTTCCCCCGGTGCCTGTTTGTTCGTCTCCTTATTCTTGTTCGCTGTCAAATCCTGCCAGTTGCTCGTCCCGTCCGCCTTGCGCGCGAGTGTAAGCGTGGGTTGGTCCAGCGTGATTCCCGATACCTGTACGTTGTGAAAAATGAGCGGGATCAGCTTGACATGAACCTCCAGTTCGTTTACGTGCATGAACGGCTGCGTGCCGAAACCCGATGCGTTCGCCATGCTCACATCCTTGGCGTCGAATCCGACCCAGGGAAAGAGCGTGAGCGAAATCGGTCCGGTAATCGTCACCGCGCGGCCGGTGTTGCGGCTTGCGACATTCTCGATTTCGCGCTTGACCGGACCGGTGTTGACCACATGCGGAATCACCAGGACGGCGATGACGATCAGCACGATGAGCGTGACGATGGTGATGCCTGTCCATTTCAGGATGCGGCGCGGAATCGAGCGTTTCTTGGCCATATCGAACGTTCCGGGGCTAGCCGTGGACATTCACCTTACGCGTCCCGCCGCGCAGCTGGCAAGACCGCTCGCCCTGCGCCTGATGTCCAACGCGCGGCTGCAAAGCCCCGGCAATTTGTCGGTAATATCGCGCAGAAATGGAGCGGGTGATGGGAATCGAACCCACGTTAGCAGCTTGGGAAGCTGCAGTTCTACCATTGAACTACACCCGCGTCGAAACGCATTCTAACAGTCCTCAGGCCGCCGTCGAAACGGCCATACCCTCGATTTCCACCAGCAGTTCGGGACGGCATACATCGGCGCGCAGATACTGTACCGGATGCCCGGCACCCAGACGTTCGGCAAGCGCGTCGCGTACCGGCGCAAGATCGTCGCCGTGGCGCAGATATACCTTGAGCGGCGCGATGCTTCGCAGCCCGTCGGCGTGCAGTCCGGCATGCTCGTGGGCAGCGGCGAGTAGGGCTTCGAGGTTGGCCAATGTTTCTCCGAGCTGCTCGAGCGTCGTCGCGTGATGGGACGCATGTCCGGTAATGCTCGCGGTGCCGGAAATGTAGAGCTGGTTCGCACCGTTCCAGTTCTTGGCGACCGCACGCGAGAAGGCGGGACGATCGCGCCCGTAGCGGGCCGGATAGCGAAAGGCACTTCGCTGACGGGGGTTTTCGATTTGCGTGCCGGGGGTTGCGGCGAGCAGGGCATAGCAGAGAAGGCCGGGGGCCTCGGCGCCGAGGAGCGAGGCCGCGGGGAGTGCCGCAGTCGCCACCCCGAGGGCCGTCAGTGCCTTGCTGCGACCGGTGCAGAAACGTCGGTAACGGTCATCGTGTCCGATTCGGGCATGAATACGCGGAAAGTAGTGCCAGACCCTCAGGAGATGCGGCCGTCCGAGTGCGGCGGCGGCGGCATAAAGCTCGCGGTACAGGGTCTCGGCGACGGGTGCGAGATCTTCGCGGTCGGGGAATACCGCCGCGAGAAACGCGACTTCTCCCGCCGCGCGGACCCGAAACGGCCCTTGGATGCGATCCTCCACCGGGCCCGGCACCTGCCACAGTTCTACCGCCGCCGGCCCGCCGAGCGCTTCGAGCCCGGTATCGAGCCAAGGTGCGCCGGGTTCTCCGGGCGAGCGCGACGTGGCGTGCCGGATCAGGGCGAGGGTTCCCGACGTCCGCGCAAGGGGCTCGGCCGCAGCGGTATCGATCAAGCGCATGGAGACGTTCACTGGACCTCAGACGGCTAAAATTGCAGCCATTTTAGCGGCTTGGAGCGGCTCGAGTGGTAAAATAGCGACATGCAGATCGAGCTCAACGGCACCCGGCGCGAATTCCCACCAGCTGCAACGGTAGACGACCTTATCGCGACTCTGGATCTCGCCGGACGGCGGGTCGCGGTGGAAGTGAACGGCAGCGTTGTTCCGGCGAGCGAACACGGCCGGCGCTGTCTCGCCGAGGGCGACCGGGTGGAGCTGATCGGCGCCATCGGAGGCGGCTGATGGCCCGGGCCGAATCCGAGGTTCTGGAATTCGCAGCCGGCGAAACGCTGGTGATCGCAGGGCACGAGTACAGCTCGCGCCTCTTGGTCGGCACCGGCAAATACCGCGATCTCGAAGAGACCCGCCGCGCGATCGAAGCCTCCGGCGCCGAGATCGTGACCATAGCCGTACGCCGCACCAATATCGGCCAGACTCCCGGCGAACCCAATCTGCTCGACGTGATTTCACCCGCGCGCTACACGATATTACCCAATACCGCAGGCTGCCACACGGTCGCCGACGCGGTACGCACGGCGCGCCTCGCGCGGGAACTATTGGACGGCGCGGCACTCATTAAGCTTGAGGTCATCGGCGATGAGAAAACCTTGTATCCAGACATGATTGGTACGCTCGAGGCAACCGAAACCTTGGCCGCGGAAGGCTTCGAGGTTATGGCCTACATCAGCGACGATCCGCTCATGGCACGGCGGGTCGAGGCCGCCGGCTGCGTGGCGGTAATGCCACTTGCGGCACCGATTGGTTCGGGCCTCGGTATCCAGAACCGCTATAACGTGCGCGAGATCGTCGAAGGCGCCAAGATCCCTGTGCTGGTGGATGCCGGGGTGGGCACGGCCTCCGATGCCGCAATCGCGATGGAACTCGGTTGCGACGGCGTGCTCATGAACACGGCCATCGCCCACGCGCGCGATCCTGTATTGATGGCCCGCGCGATGCGCGCGGCGGTCGCCGCCGGACGCGATGCCTATCTGGCCGGACGCATTGCACGCAAGCGTTATGCGAGTGCGTCTTCGCCCGACACGGGAGTGTTTTTCTGATGAGCGATCCACGCGCCGCCGCCGCGCCCAGCGCCGCACCGCGGATCGTATCCGGGCAGCAGCAGCGCGCGGTGAGAAGTTTCGTGCGTCGCGAGGGGCGGCTTACCAGCGCACAGTCGCGGGCACTCGAAAAGATTTTGCCGCGTTACGCTTTTCCCCGGAGCGAGGCGGCCGTGGATCTCGCCGCGGTTTTCGGACGCCGCGCGCCGATCACGCTCGAAGTCGGCTTCGGCAACGGCGACGCCCTCGCCGACCTTGCCCGCAAGAATCCGGAACGCAATTACATCGGAGTGGACGTGCACCGGCCGGGCATCGGTCATCTGCTGCTGAGGCTCGAGCGCGAGGGCATCGAGAACGTGCGCATCGCCGCCCGCGATGCCGCGCTGGTGCTGCGCAACGAAATCCCCGACGATTCGCTCGATGAAATCCTGGTGTATTTCCCCGACCCGTGGCCGAAGAAGCGCCACCACAAACGCCGCCTGATCCAGGAAGAATTCGCCCTGCTGGTTTCGGCCAAGCTCGCCGTCGGCGGGCGGCTCGAACTCGCGACCGACTGGGCGGGTTACGCCGAACAGATGCGCATCATCCTGAACGGTACGCCGGGCCTGGAGAATCTCGCCGACGATCGCGGCTTCGTCAAGCGTCCGCCGCGTCCGCAAACGCGTTTCGAACAGCGTGGCGAGGGCGAAGGGCACGAAATTTTCGATCTCGCCTATCGACGCGCCGCCTGAGCCGCCGATCCCGGCTTCCCATCACCGATGAACAGAAGGCGGCCTGCGGGCCGCCTTTTTGTTTCGGCGCTTCCGGCAGTGTTGCAGGACGAGGGCGGACGGGAGTAAGGTTCGAAGCTGGATGCGGGCCTTCGCCCGGAGCGGCGTGCCTGCATACGGCCTTTAACCGACGAATCCGTCAGGAGGGAGCCATGAGCCGTCAATCTATCGTCCCGGGTCTCAGTGCCTCGGCGCTGATCCTGTTTTCCTCTTTCGCGGGCTCGGCTTTTGCCGCCGAGTCTTCTTCATCGGCGCCGTTGCCCGCGGCTCTGCGCCCGGCGCTCTATCAGGCGCTCGCCAAGGACGCGGGTCCGGCCTACGCCATCGGCAAGGACGGCTGCGCGACATTACCCAGACAATCGCTCACGGCCTGCTTCGAGGAAGGCGGCGTTCACTTCAATGGTAAAAATGCGCCCGCGCTCGCATTGCATCTTGCAAGCTATGGCCGGAGCAATCAACTCATACCGATCAAGCCGGTTGCACCGACGATCCAGGCCAATCGTGCCGCCTACGCACATGGCAGCGTCACCGAGTGGTGGCGGGTGCTGCCGATGGGCTTCGAGCAGGGCTTCACAGTCGCGAAGCGTCCCCACGGCAACGGTGAACTCACGTTGACCCTTGCCGCGAACCGCAACGCGTCGTCTCATGGCGGCGATCTCGCTTGGGGCAAACTCAGCTACGGCAAGCTCGTGGTCACCGACGCGAAGGGCAAAGTCGTTCCGGCGACATTGACCAGCAAAGACGACCGCATCCTGATTGCGGTGAACGATGCGCACGCTGTCTATCCGCTCACCGTGGATCCGCTCGTATGGATCGAACAGAAAGTCATCGCGACGAATAACGGTGGGGCGTCTGACGCCTTCGGCTCATCGGTTGCCCTGGATGGTGCCACCGCCTTTGTCGGGAGTGCGTACGAAACGGTCAATGGCAACGCGGGGCAAGGCGCGGTCTACGTATACAACGAATCCAACGGAACCTGGACATTTGTGCAGGAACTTACCCGAGCGATGGGGGTGCGAATGCTCACTTCGGGCGCTCGGTGGTACTCCGCGGTACGACCGCCATCATCGGCGCGAGCTACGCAACCGTAGGCGGCATCCACCAGGGCGCTGCCTACGTGTTTACCGAAACGGGCGGTACTTGGAGCCAAGTGCAGAAACTCAGCGCAGACGACGGCGCTACGGGCGACGATTTTGGCTGGGCGGTCGCGTTCAGCGGTACGACCGCCATCATCGGCGCACCGAACGGCGGCGCTGGCGGAGTGGGGGTGGCTTACATATTCACGAAACCGGGCGGCATCTGGAGCCAAGTGCAGGAACTTACGGAGTCCGACACCAACATTTTCCAATTCGGCTGGTCGGTCGCCGTCGACGGTACGAACGCGCTTGTCGGCGCCAATTGCGGCTATGATCCTTCCCTCGACGAGTGCGATTACAGCAAAGGCTATGCTTTCGCGGAAACTGACGGCACGTGGAATCAGATTGCCATTCCATTCGGGGGCGGCTCAGCGGTCGCCCTCTCGGGCACGACCGCCGTGACCACCGAAGCGCCTTATTTCGAAGATCCCGACTATGGATACACCCAGGGCACAGCCACCGTTTACACTCTGTCGAACGGCACGTGGACCCAGAGCGCCGAGTTTTACGGAAATATTAACGGATACGACGATTTTGGCGACTCGGTTGCTATCTCCGGCAACACCGTTCTCGTGGGGGCGGATCACTTGACTGGTGGCGATTACGGCGAACCCGCACCGGGCACGGCATTCGAGCATACGGAGTCAAACAACGGTAACTGGACCCAGACCCAGGAATTCGCCGCCAGCGACGGTGCCGAGTTTGACTTGTTCGGCAATGCTGTTGCCGTCTCTGGTACGACCCGCCTCATCGGCGCGTGGGAAGCCATGATCAATGGCAACTTTGAGGGCGCGGCCTATTTCGAGAGCAACGGTGATCTCGGCCTTGCAGTGAGCGCTCCGCAGACGGTGGGCCAGAATCAGACCTACGTCAGCCAGACGATCGCGACCAACAATGCCAGCGCTGCCTCGCCCGCGGTGGCGGTAAAGATGCCGGTGCCGGCGGCGGCGACCTTTGTCTCGGCGAGTGCAACGCAAGGCAGTTGCAGCGAAGATTCGGGCGTAGTGAGCTGCGCCTTCGGGTCGATCGAGGGCAACGCCGGCACGGCGACGGCGAACGTGACGCTCAAGGCAACAGGTGAGGTCGGTACAACAATTGAGAACACAGCAAGCGTGGCCAAGGCAACACCGGCGCTCACGGCGAGCGCGCCGACCACGATCACGACTGCGA
>JBOIBN010000048.1:0-18859 GCA_050739575.1 Gammaproteobacteria bacterium | reverse complement strand
CAAGCCGCAATTGGACATGGGAGGAAACGCTCGTCGCATTCCGACTCTATTGTCGTACGCCGTTCGGAAAGCTCCACCAACATAATCCCGAGATCATCGCACTTGCCGACAAGTTGGGTCGAACGCCCTCGGCCGTCAGTATGAAGGGATGCAATTTCGCAAGTTTGGATCCGACACAGTACGCGCGCGGTATTAAAGGGCTGCCGAATCGCAGTCATTTTGAAGAAGATATTTGGAAGCGTTTTCACACCGACAGCGAAGCCATCGCTGCCGAAGCGGAAGAAGCCTATGAACGGCTTGGGTCGGATGCGGAGCAGCCCAGCGATTCCGCACTTGTTGTACCGGAAGGGCCCAGCGAAGCGACAAGAACTGTGCGCGTCCGTCTAGTGCAAGGTTTCTTCCGCGCCGCTGTCCTGGTCAGCTACGACAACAAATGTGCCTTAACGGGACTCGCGGTACCTTCGTTGCTCAACGCCAGCCATATTGTGCCCTGGTCCGTTTCACCGGAACGGCGTGCCGATCCATCCAACGGGCTATGTCTGAACGTTCTGCATGATCGTGCTTTCGATCGGGGCTTGTTCACCTTGGACGAAAATTTGCGGGTCTTGGTCTCGCCGGTTTTGAGTAGTCGAGACGAATTGGGGGAATTGGCCGACGCGCTATTGGACTTTGCCGGTCTCCCCTTGCGCTTGCCGGATCGGTTTTCACCAGATCCTTCCGCGTTGTCCTACCGCCGAGAACATGTTTACCGCACCGTTTGAATGGCGTTACGGTGTCCTTTTCGGGAGAGATACATGGGCGGGAATGAGCAACTATATGGCGATTGAATGCAAGGTACGCCCGGCAATTAGTGGCGATGGGGAAGCCGTCGCGGGCATCTACAATCATTATGTTCTGAACACCGTTTTCACGTTCGAGGAAGCGCCGGTTTCGGCTCGGGACATGATCGCGCGCATCGAGGAAGTGACGGGTGCCGCGCTGCCGTGGCTTGTTGCCGAGCGCGCGGGCGAAGTCGTCGGCTATGCCTACGCGAGCAAGTGGAAGGGGCGTTGCGCGTACCGGCATTCGGTCGAGAGCGGGCTGTATCTCGATCCGGACGCAAGCGGACAGGGCATTGGGAGCCGTCTTTACGAAGCCTTGCTCGCGGCGCTGCGTGAGCGGCATGTGCATGCCGTCATCGCCGGCATCGCACTGCCCAACCCGGCGAGCGTCGCCTTGCATGAGAAGTGCGGCTTCAGCAAGGTAGCCCATTTCAGGGAGGTCGGATTCAAGTTCGCTCGCTGGATTGACGTCGGCTACTGGCAATTGACGAATTCCGAGGCCGACCGCGCGCGGGAGCCTCGCGAACGGGAGTAGTAAACTTGCAGAATCCTTATCGCGAAAAAGGAGTACCCATGCGCCGCATTTTTTTTGTTGCGATTTCCGCCGCCGGCCTGCTTTCCACCGTCCCGGCGATGGCGGGCTTCAACAACGCTCCAATAACGCTCGCGGTGACGATTACCGATCCCGCACAACATATCATGCACACGACCGAGCAGATTCCCGTCACGCCGGGGCCACTGACGCTCTATTACCCCAAGTACATTCCCGGCGAGCACGGCCCGACGGGGCCGATCGTGAACCTCGCCGGGCTGGTGTTCAAGGTGAACGGCAAGGCAGTCGCCTGGCAGCGCGATCCGGTGGACATGTACACGTTCCACCTCGACGTGCCCGCCGGCGCGGACATGCTCACGGCCGATTTCGATTTTCTGTCGCCGACGGCCGGCGGGCTCTTTACCGCCGGCGTTTCCATGACGCCGAAGATCGTGGATCTCGAATGGAACCAGGTGGCGCTCTATCCGGCAGGTCCCCCGACGGCGCAGCTCACCTACCGCCCGAGTGTCACGCTGGCCGCAGGCTGGAAGTACGCGAGCGCGCTCGTAACGAAGTCGAAGAACGGCAACACGGTGAACTTCGAGCCCGTAAGCTTCAACAACCTGGTGGACTCGCCGCTGATCGCGGGCCAGAATTTCCGCCAGGTGGATCTCGCGCCCGACGCATCCGTGCATCGTTACCTCGACATGGTGGCGGATTATCCACAGGCGCTCGATATCGGTCCCCAGTACACGGCCGATTACCGCGAGCTGATCAAGCAGGCCGATGCACTGTTCGACTCGCATCATTACGTCAATTATCATTTTCTGCTGACGCTATCCGATTACACGGCTCATTTCGGTCTGGAGCACCACCAGTCGAGCGACGACCGCAACAGCGTCGACCTGTTTTTGAACAAGCAGGCGATGCTCGGTAGCGCGGATCTTCTGCCGCACGAATACACGCATTCCTGGAACGGCAAGTTCCGCCGTCCCGCGGGACTCTGGCAGCCGGACTTCGAACAGCCTGAACAGACCGCGCTCGTGTGGGTGTACGAAGGTTTAACCGAATACTGGGGCGAGGTGCTCGCGGCGCGCAGCGGACTGTGGTCGGCGCAGGATTACCACGACATGCTCGCCTACGATGCCGCCGGGATGGCGCACCGGCCGGGACGCGCGTGGCGCCCGCTGTTCGATACCACCGTCGCGGCACAACTCCTTTACAGTTCCCCGCACTTCTATTCGAGTTGGCGGCGCGGCACGGATTTTTACGACGAGGGCGCGCTTATCTGGCTGGGCGTAGACACGAAAATCCGCGCACTGACGAACGACAAACGATCACTCGACGATTTCGCGAAGCTCTTCTACGGCATGGACAACGGCAGCTACGTCACCCAGACCTATACTTTCGACGACATCGTGAAGGCGCTGAACACAGTGGCTCCCTACGACTGGGCAGGCTATCTCGAGAACCTGGTGGACCAGACGCATACGCAGGCGCAGGAGCCGCTCGGCGGAGTCACTGCGAGCGGCTGGAAGCTCGTGTATTCGGCGACCCCGAATCCCTACGAACAGGCGCGCGAAGTCGTGCACAAGTTCACCGAGGCGGTCTTCTCGATCGGGCTCGACGTGGACAAGAAAGGCGTCATCGGCGACGTGCTGTGGAACGGCCCCGCCTTCGCGGCCGGGCTCGCGCCCGGCATGACTATCGTGAGCGTAAACGGCGACAGCTTCAGTCCCGACGGTTTGCGCCGCGCGATTGCGGCAAGCGCCGGCGCGGGCGGAGGCAGGCTTATCGTCGTGGCCAAGGGTGACGGCGTGGTGCGCACGTACACGATCCTCTATTCCGGCGGCCTGCGCTATCCGCATCTCGTGCGCGTGCAGGGCAAGCCGGATTATCTCGACGAAATCATCGCGCCCGTCAAAAGCTGAGCGGGTTTATCCGCGATTATCTGCCGGAATTCCGCTGGACATTTTGTTGCAACGGCGGGATGTCAAACGAATTTCAGCCATAACCAGACGAGCGTGCCGACCACGACGAAAAACGGCAGCGACCAGGCGTGAAAGGCGACATAGCTGCCGCGCTGGCGGCCGAGGCGCAACGCGATGAGATTCGCGAGCGAGGCGATGACGGTGCCGAAGGCGCCCACGTCAACCGCCCAGGCGATGGTTGTCCAGTCCGTGGAATGTTTCGCGAGCAGGATGGCGGCGGGCACGTTGCTGATGACTTGCGAAACGACGGCACCAGTCACGTACAAGGTTCCCGGATGGGCGAGATTCAGGTTTGCGAAAACGGGATATTGTCCGAGCAGGCCGAGATCGACGAACATCAGCACGAAGACCACCATCAACGACCAGTCGATTCGTCGCAGCAGCTTCGGGAACGCGACGAGAAACACCACGGCGACGAGGGCGAGCGCGATCTCCGGGTAGTGCAGATCGGCCAGCACCAGAAACGGCACGTAAAACAGCGCCGACGTCGCGAGCAGCGGTTTGTGGAGAAAGAACACGCCGTCGGCGTGATTGGCCTTGATGCGTCGGGCGGAAAACGCCGCCGCGGTCAGGATCAGAAGGCAGACGATGGCGATAAGGAAGGGCGGCAGCATGTGCGACACGAAGGCGCCGAACTGCACCCCGGACTTCTGCCACAGGAAGATGTTCTGCGGGTTGCCGATCGGTGTCAACATCGAGCCCGCGTTCACCGCGAGCGCTTCGAAAATCACCAGCCGGCGCAGCGGCAGCTCGGCGAATTCGCCGAGGCCGAGTGTGAGCGGCACCACCACGAAAAGCGCAATGTCGTTGGTGAGCAGCATGGCGGCAAGCGCCGAACTCATGACAAGAAACAGTGCGAGCCGCCGTTCGCTCGCGATACGCGTGACGACGAGGTGCCCGATCCGATGCAGCCAGCCGCTGCGCTCGATGCCCTTAGTCAGAATCATTAGTCCGAGCAGGGTGGCGATCGTGCGCCAGTTCACGAGCCCCGGATAGCTCGCGATCTTCCGCGGCGCAAGCGCGGTCAAAACGATAAACGCCGCGACGAACACCCACAGCAGATAATCCCGCCGCAGCGAATACGCGGGATGCGGCGGTGGATACAAGCCGTCGGTGAGAAGTGGTTTGTTGGGGTTCGAGTCGCTTATGTGTCAGATTCCGCTGAATGACGGCAAGGAAGATTCGCCCACATCACGGCTGAAGGCAGGCCCGGGCGGCGTGCCGTTAGCCTTGCGGGCAGCCCGAGGGCGCGAGTTCGAATTGCGCTGACACCTGCGCCTGCGTCGTGATCTGCCCCGGCTCGTAGCCGCCTTCTTTGGCGGATGCGCCCGCGCTCATGGCCATCATGCGCGGCTGCGGCTGGAAGCCGCCGTTTTCGGAAAGCTGCATGGCCGGCCCGAGTTTGACGCCAAGATTCTGTGCAATCAGCTGCGCCTTGTGCCGGGCGTCGGCGACGGCCGCGGCGAGTGCCTGGTCGGCAAGCGCCTGCGGATCGGCGGGCTTCGCTTCGATGTTCGTGATGCGATTGACGCCGGCCTGGATCAGTCCCTCGACGAGATTCGCATAGCGCGTCGGATCGTGCAGCGTCAGCGTCAGGCTGCGCGCGACTTCGTAAATCTGCGGTTCCCCGGGTTTGGCATTGGAGTCGTAAACGGGGCTGATCGAGACATCCGTGCTCTGTATATCCGCCTTGGCGAGCCCCGCCGCACGGGCCGCATTCACCGTGGCCGCGGCCGCTTTGTCCACCGCGGCGTTGGCGGCGCGCACGTCGGTGCCGCGCTGGGCAATGCCGACGTGAAAGACGTAGAGGCCGGGTGCGGCATCGGCGCTGCCCTGGCCGGAAACGTTTACGCTGCGCGGCGTGCAAGCGTTGTCGGCGCGGGCGAGTGGCGCGGCCGCAAGCGTCGTCATGCACAAGCCGAGTATCAGCGCGGTACGGGGTCCGATCATGGTCCGGCTCCGTGAAGAGGTTTGTTCATGGTGCCACGTTGGGGCCAAGTTCCGCCAGTCGGAGATCGGTTAGATCGACGGCAAACCCAGATGTTATGCCAAGAGCAAACGCTTGTGCAGACGGGGTCTCGCCCCCGCACGGCGAGTTACTTTCCTTGTGCGAACAAGGAAAGTAACCAAAGGAAGTCGCCCGGGGATGACGCGCTTGTCTGAAATCGCCTCGCGGACGATGCAATTTCAGCCGCGTTCCCTCGCTGCTCGCCCGTCTCGGGGCGGCGCACACGGGTCATCCGTGGCCCGACTGCGCCGGCTTCGCCATCCGTGGCTCGCCCCGCCCTGCGGGCGGGCTGTTACCCGAGCTGGGCTGCGCGGCTCGGCGTCATCCACGAGATTGGAAAATCCAACACGCGATGCCGCCCCGCGTTCCGTTTTCTCTACTCACCCAATTGAAGCCGAGAGTTTATATAGAGTCTGCCTTTTTATCGTTGGCAGTAAGGAGGGGATTTGGAAATATGTGGGCGGACGGCGCATAATTCAAAGCTGATCCCGCGCCGGAGTTTGCGATGTTGCTGCGTCAACGTGTCCTGATAGCGTTCTTGGGTCTGGTGGCGGCACCGCTTGCATGGGCGGCGCCGGCGACCTCGTCGCTATCTCTTTTTCAGGGACTCCAGTGGCGTCTGGTCGGCCCGTTTCGCGGCGGCTGGGCGACGATGGCGGCAGGCGTGCCGAGTGAGCCGGACACGTTTTATTTCGGTGCCGCCGACGGCGGCGTCTGGAAGACGACCGACGCCGGACGCACCTGGCAGCCGCTGATGCAGCACGAGGGTTCGGCCGCAGTCGGCGCGATCGCAATTGCGCCCTCGAATCCCAACGTCATCTACGTCGGCACCGGACAGGTCGCCGCGCGCTACGACATTGCGGGCGGCGACGGCGTGTATCGTTCCGGTGACGGCGGCAAGACCTGGAGTCACGTCGGGCTTGAGGCGACGCGCCACATCGGACGCATCCTGATCGATCCGCAGGATCCGAATCACGTTCTGGTTGCGGCGCTAGGCCACATCTTCGGACCCAATCCGGAACGCGGCGTGTTCGTCACGCGTGACGGCGGTGCGCATTGGCAGAAAACCTTGTTCGTGAACGCCGACACCGGCGTGGTGGATCTCGCCCGCGATCCGCAACATCCCGATACCGTTTACGCCGCCGCCTGGCAGATGCGCATGCATCCCTGGTTGGACTATTTCCAGCCGCAGGCGGGGCCGGGTTCGGGCATTTACAAAAGCAGCGACGGCGGCCAAACCTGGCACAAGCTCACCGGCGGCGGTTTGCCCGCGGGCGAACTCGGACGCATCGGGCTTGCGGCGAAGGGCACCACCGTGTACGCGACGATCGTCGCCTCCGGCAAGATCGGCGCGGACAACATGATGAGCGGCGGCGGTTCCGGCCTGTATCGCTCCGACGACGGCGGAGGGAATTGGAAACTGATAAACGCCGACTCCGAACTCGTCTCGGATTACTTCAGCCGTCTGACCGTCGCCCCGAACGATGCCGACACCGTGTACGTGGTGGGCCGCTCGATCCACAAGTCCACCGACGGCGGTGTGCACTTCACGATCATCAAAGGCTCGCCCGGCGGCGACGACTATCACTTCCTGTGGATCAATCCGCAGGCGCCGGATCACATGATCACCGCCTCCGATCAAGGCTGCGTCGTCACGGTGAACGGCGGCAAGACCTGGTCGAGCTGGTACAACCAGCCGACCGGGCAGTTCTACCACGTCGCGACCGACGACCAGTTTCCCTATCGCATTTACGGCGGCCAGCAGGATTCGGGCACGGTCTCGATCGCGAGCCGCGGGCCAAACGGTGTGATCGGAACGCGTCAGTGGCATCCGGTCGGCGGCGACGAGCGCGACTTCGACATTCCCAAGCCGGGCGATCCGAGCGTCGTATTCGGCAGCGGACTCGGCGGTTCTGTTTCGCGCTGGGATGCCGCGACGCATCAGGTCACCGACGTGTCGCCGTGGCCGGTTTCTTCCTACGGCGCCGATCCGCGCACGGTCAAGTACCGCTACACCTGGATCAATCCGATCGCCTTCGGTTACGGTAAGACGCATCCGATGTACTTCGGCGCGCAGCTGCTGTTCAGCTCGACCGACAACGGCGCGAACTGGCAGATCGCAAGCCCCGATCTCTCCGGAAAAGATCCAAACGCAAAAGACTGCGCGAGCGCACAGGATTCGCTTGCGGCAGCGAAAGCCTGTGGCTTCGGCGTGATCTTCACGATTGCACCTTCGCCGAAAAATGCCGAGATAATCTGGGTTGGGACCGACGACGGCGAGGTGCAGCTTTCGACCGATAACGCCGGGCACTGGAAGAACGTGACGCCGTCGGGAATGCCGCTGTGGGGTAGGGTAAACGACATCGCACCTTCGCCCTTCGCGGGCGGCACGGCCTACGTCGCCGTGGACACGCACCGGCTGGACCAGGACAATCCGCTCGTCTTCCGCACCACCGACGGCGGTGCGCATTGGCAAAAGATCGTTGCGGGCCTGCCCGCCGATGAATTCGTCCAGACGGTCGCCGCCGATCCCGTGCGCCGCGGCCTTCTCTTTGCCGGCACCGACCGCAGCGTCTATGTCTCCTTTGATGCGGGCGATAACTGGCAGCCGCTCGGCCTGAACCTGCCGACCACCTCGGTGCGTTCACTCACCATACATAACGACGATCTCATAGCCGCGACCATGGGCCGCGGGTTCTGGTCGCTCGATGACATCGAGCCGCTGCGCGAAGTGAGCGCCACAATCGCAGCCTCGCCCGCACACCTTTTCACGCCGGCGGTAGCGGTGCGCTTGCGCGGCAGCGAAAACAAGGACACGCCGCCGCCGCCCTCCGAGCCGAATGCCGTGAATCCGCCGACGGGCGCGATCATTGATTACTGGCTGAAGCAGGACGCGAGCGGTCCGGTCACGCTCACCGTCACCGATGCGTCGGGCAAAGTCGTGCGGCAATTTTCCAGCGCCGCGCAGCCCGAAGCGCTTCCCGCCGACCGTTACTTCGAGGCTGGTTGGGTGGGCAAGGCGTCTGGTCTTGCCGCGGACGCGGGCATGCACCGCTTTGTGTGGAATCTGCGCTGGCCGCGGCCACCGGCGATCACTTATCAGTATTCCATCTCGGCGGTTTTCCCCGGCGATACCCCGCTCCTTCCGCAGGGTGCGCTCGCGTTGCCCGGTAAATATACCGTGACGCTTGCGGTGGACGGCAAGAATTATTCCGCACCGTTGACGGTGAAGCTGGATCCGCGCGTGGATGTGACCGCGCAGGCGCTCGCCGCGAACCTCGCACTCGAAAACGAGATTTCGGCGGATCTCGGGCGCGCGATTGCCGCCTACGACGCGAGCGGCAAAACCCTCGCTACGCTGAAGCAGAACAATGGCGATGCCGCGCATATCTCGGCGATCGAGAACTGGCGCGACGGAGGCGACGATTCGCTCAGTAACGTCGCTGGCGTGCTCGATACGCTCGCGACCAATCTCGAAGCGGCGGACGCCGCTCCAACGCAGGGCCAGCGCGCCGTTTACGCCGACTACAAGAAGAAGCTCGACGCGCTACTTGCCAACTGGCAGAAAATGCAAACCGTCGCCTCGTCCTGAGGCGGCGGTTTGATCGATAGAAGGCGGATCAGACCGTGGGCGGCGACGCCGGTGGCGGCGGGGCCGTAGACATGATGGGTGCAACGCCGACTTGCTGCACCTGAACCCTGTCCGGCGTGGTGAAGAAGCCGACGGTCTGCAGGATTTGGCCGACAAAGAGCACGAGCCACCCGAGGATGGGGATAATGATAATGATCGCACCGATGAAGATCAGCAGGCCGCCGGTCTTGAAAAGCCCCTGACCGCTCGCTTCGGTGAGCGCTGCGGAGGCCCGAAACCAGAACCAGGCACCGACGATGCCGAGCAGCCACATAATGATGAGACCGGCGATCAGGCGTCCGCCGAAAGCGGCCAGGCTGAACGCGGTTCCGGCATGAAGAAAGAGTCCGAAAATCGAGGCGCCGATGAAAAACATGAATACGAGGCCGGCGACGACGGTAAGGATCAGGCCGATCATCGCGTCGTTGCGAATCGCCGGCCGGTTGTATTCGTTGGCCGCGCGAAAGTAGGCGACCATCAGTATGACAAGCCCCGCAAGCCAGAGGATAAAGCCTACGGGACCGAGGAAGCTCGTGCATATTCCGAAGACGAGTACGGCGATATAGCCCCAGCCGCCAAGCAGCTTGGTGGTATTGTCCATTTGCATCCCTCCCGGGATAAATGAATGAAGTTGTGCGGCTGACTATAACCGTAGCGACGCGCCGTGGCAACCCTTGCGACGTGGACAGACTCAGGCGGTGATTTCGACCTGAAAGTTCTCGCCCTGCCAGGCGTTGCGTTCGGTCCAGTGGAAGGTCATTTCCACCGTTGAACCGGCCGCCAGTTTTTTCGTTGGCAGGTCGGCCTGGTTCAGGCCGAGTCCGATCACCCGCGTCGCGAGGTCCGCAATGTCCTGCCAGCCGTCACGGCCCCAATGCACCACCGCCGGCTCCGGAAGTAACAGGCGCAGGGTATTTCCAGCCGGCATCTGCCGTGGTGCGCAGTGCAATTGCCAGGTACGCCAGTCTATGTCCGGCCGCTTGCCCTGGTAGCGTGCCCATGTGAGCGGCGGGCGGTCGCAGGGCGCGCGCATGCCGCGGCTGACGCAAAGCTTGATGAATTCGCCGTGAGCCCATACGAGCGGCATCGCCGAGCCGCTCGGCTTGCCGGGATAAAGCCCGCGTTCAGGCATCGGATCGCTGTCCCAGACCTGCTCGGGAATCATGCCGCCGGGACCGGTCATGGCGGCCATCGCCTTGAGATAAGGCAGCGGATCTTCCCCCGCGGCGACGGCATAGTGGCCGCGTTCGCCGGTCAGTAGCGGCCAGCCGCGGCCGTGGCCGGTTCCGTCGAAGGGCCGCCCGTCGCGATGCTCGCCATAACCATCGTTGTTGTAGCGGTGCCAGACCGGGCCGTTGGGCGTATCGGTACGCAGCAGTTTATCCATGGCGCGCACGCTCGCAACGATCTTGGGATCGTCAGCGCCGCGTAAGCCGTAGCGCACGAGTTGCAGGAAATCAGTTGCAATCTGGTCGTCGGCGGCGAGGTGATTGTCATAGGAGCGATTCTTTATCAGCAGGTCTTCGGCCTTGGCGCCTTCCCGGACGAGGACGTCGGTCGGTGCAATCCGCAGGTAATAGCCGACGACGCCCAGCCGCTTGGCAAGGTCGGTACCCTCGGCCCAGGTCCAGTCCTCGATGCGCGAATTCCAGGTGTCTGCGATCATCAGCGCGGTACCGCGATCGGGTTCGGCGAGGAACTGCGCGCCTTCCACCAGCGCCGCGATCATGATGGCCAGGGTGAAATTGTTGATGCCGGCGTCTTCTTCCCAGCGATCCTGCGAAGTGGACGGCCCGTTCGCCACGATGAAGCCGAGTGCGCGCCGCGCCATTTCCGCTACCGGGATGCCGGACAATACGTTGTAATCGGCGAGCAGGCCGGCAAGCAGAACCGGGAAAGCCGTCTCGTCGAGCTGCACACCCTCCCAGAAAGGTTTGCCGCCGAGCCACTGATTTTGCAGCCAGTGGCCGTTGGTCTGCTGGGTCGCGATCAGATAGCGCAGCACGTCGCGGGAATCTTCGACGGCACCGCTCGCGCCGAGCGCGCCCGCGCTTTCCACGAGGTCGCGCGGCCACACCAGGTGATAACCGCCGCGGCTGGTGCTCGTTTCGCCCCAGGGCACGGCGAGACTCGCGACCATGGCGCCGCGGAACGTGCGGTCGCCGTGGGTTTTCAAAACCATCGCCGAACGCTGGAACGTGGCCTTGAGCTTCGGCGGCAGTTTCGGTACCTGTACTGTCTCGCCCCAGGCTGTCCAAGCGTCGATCTGCGCTTGCCAGATTTCCTCGAAGTCCTCGGCGAGACTGGCGGCGGCCAGCGTCGAGGCGGATTCCTTGCTTGCCGATAGGCCCAGGGCGAGCGTCGCGCGCCGCGGCAATTCACCCATGAGTGCGATTTCGCCCGGGCCGGCGCGGTCGTACTCCCAACTCATGCGCCCATTGCTGTTGAAGTCCTGCCAGCCGTCGCTCGCGCCGACGCAGCCGGCGGAAAGCCTGACGAAGGCTTCGGCGCCTTCGGGATCGCGCGCGGCAAGCGCGAGGCCGAAGGGTTCCGCCTCGGCCCAGAGCACTCGGCGGCCGCGGTCCAGGAGCGCCTCGCCCACGCAGCGGGCGGTGTCGCCGCCGGGGCGCGGCGCGAGCAGCACGTAGGGGCGCAGTTTCTTGTCGTCGCTTTGCAATTCGTAATCAATGAGGAGCACATCGCGTTCCTGGTGCGGGCAGACGCGCATGCGAAAGCTGAAACGGTCGTGATGATGGGTGACGGTTACCGCCGGCGTGCAGTCGTTCGCGACCTCGATGGCGTAGTCGGCATGCTTGCGCAGCTCCACCCAGAAGTCCGCGTCGTCGGCGACTATAAAGCCGAGATCCTTGATCTGGGCGATATCAATCCGGGGATAGTAAACCTCGGTCACGATGCCTTCGGCGAGCGTGTACCACACGCGTGAGGAGCCGAGCGCCGTGCCGACGATGTCCTTTGAACCGGGTGCCCAAGTGGGTCGATAGCCGTTTGCCTGCGGTGCGTCCATCCGAATGTCTCCTATCGGGATAGCTGAAAACTCTGGCGCTTATGCGGCGTAACCGCGGGAGTCCGAGCTGGCGCGTAGCATCATACCCTCTCCGTTGCCGGACAGGAATGACCCGCCGGCTTGCGTTCGCCGCGCGGGGCGGGCAGGATGACAGCATCTTTCGAAAGCGGGACGGGACACATGGTCACGATCGGCACGCCGCTCACGGCGGGTGCGGTGCGCATACTACTGCTCGGTGCGGGCGAACTCGGCAAGGAGATCGCGATCGAGACGCAGCGCTTCGGCGTCGAGGTGATTGCCGTGGACCGCTACGCGAATGCGCCGGCGATGCAGGTCGCGCATCGCGTGCAGGTCATGGACATGCTCGACGGAGCGGCGCTCCGCCGCGTCATCGAACGCGAGCGCCCGCATTTCGTCGTGCCGGAGATCGAGGCGATCGCAACCCCCGAACTGTTGAAGCTCGAAGCCGAAGGCTGGCATGTCGTGCCGACGGCGCGCGCCGCGCGGCTCACGATGGATCGCGAAGGCATCCGGCGTCTCGCCGCCGACGAACTCGGGCTCAGAGTTTCGCCGTTTCGGTTCGCTGGCGACGAGACGGAATACCGCGAAGCGATCCGTGAAATCGGACTGCCCTGTGTGGTCAAGCCGGTGATGAGTTCTTCGGGCAAGGGCCAGAGTACCGTGGAGCACGACGCGGACATCGGACCCGCCTGGCGTTACGCGCAGGAAGGCGGGCGGACCGGCGGCGGTCGCGTGATCGTCGAAGGCTTTGTCGAGTTCGATTACGAGATCACGCTGCTCACCGTGCGTCACGCGGGCGGCACGAGTTTTTGCGCGCCCATCGGTCATCGCCAGGAGCACGGCGATTACCGCGAATCCTGGCAGCCGCATGCGATGAGTGCCGCGGCGCTCGCGCGAGCCGAGGACATGGCACGTCGTCTGACCGATAATCTCGGCGGACACGGCGTATTCGGCGTCGAGTTCTTCGTCAAGTACGACGAAGTCTGGTTCAGCGAGGTTTCGCCGCGCCCGCACGATACTGGCTTGGTCACGCTCGTCTCGCAGGATCTCTCCGAATTTGCATTGCACGTGCGCGCGGTCCTCGGTCTGCCGATTCCCGCGATCCGCCAGTTTGGGCCGAGCGCTTCCTGTGCGCTGCTGGTCGAGGGCGATTCGAGCGCGGTCACGTTCGGCAATGTGGACGGTGCGCTCGCGGTGCCCGACACATCGCTCCGACTCTTCGGTAAACCCGAAGTGCATGGGCACCGCCGCATGGGCGTCGGCCTCGCGCGCGCGGACTCGATCGAAGCGGCACGCGAGAAGGCGCGCGCTGTCGTCGCCACTATTTCAATTTCCGTGTAGTGAGTTTGCGCGCCCGCAGCGCATTGCGCTGGCGCGTTACAATTTACGTTCGATTACGACATTTCCCAGGGATACGAGGCATTGGACGACAACGTGGAAATGACGCCGATCATGCCCGAGGTCGCGGTCAACCTGTGCCGGGCGAACGCGCCCGTCGCTGTGCCGCTGGTCGAATCGCGCATCGTGACGGCGGAGACGAGTCCGAGCTTCGTGCGCCACGTGACCTTCGACGTCGGCGGCACGCCGCTCGAAGGCAAATTGCTCGCCGGGCAAAGTTTCGGAATCATTCCGGCCGGTGTCGACAAGGCCGGCAAACCGCACAAGCTCAGACTCTATTCGGTGAGTTCGCCATCGCGCGGCGAAGAAGGCTGCGGCCGCCTGGTATCCACCTTGGTCAAGCGCGTGCTGGACGAGCACGAAGACACGCATCGCCTGTTCCTCGGCGTGTGCTCGAATTATCTCTGCGACCTGCAGCTCGGCGAAAAAGCCGCGATGACCGGTCCCGCCGGCAAGCGTTTTTTGCTGCCCACCGAACCCGATAACTACAACTACGTCTTCTTCGCGACCGGTACCGGCATCGCGCCGTTCCGCGCGATGGTGCTCGATCTGCTCGTCGCGGGCGTGAAGTCGCGCGTGCATTTGATCGTCGGCGTGCCGTACCGTACCGACTACTTGTACCACAAGCTTTTCACCGGACCGGCACGCGAGCTGCCTGGCTTTCGCTATCGCCCCGTGGTCTCACGCGAGACGCGGCGGCTCGACGGCTTCAAGCGCTACGTCCATCACGAGATCGGCGAAGACGAGGAACTCGCGGAAACACTCACGCTGCCCAACACGCTCATCTACGTGTGCGGCATCAAGGACATGGAATGGTCCATCTACCGCGAATTGCTGAATGTCGGGCTCGGTCACTACATTCATTTGCGCAATCCGCCGGAGGGCAAGGAACCCTTGCAGTACACGGCGGAGGAATTTCATCGTCACGTGCGGCCGGGGCAGCGGATGTTCCTCGAAGTTTATTAAAGCTCGCGCTTCGCACCGCTTAAAGTCCCTTCTCCCCCGGAGGGAGAAGGTTGGGATGAGGGGGAGCGCAGCTACGCTGCGGATTGGTTTCTCGCGCTTCGCGCGAATCGCCTCCGGCGTGGGGTTACTTTCTTTGCTCGTCCAAAGAAAGTAACCAAAGAAAAGACGCCCGACGGTCGCGACTGACCCTGCGCTCCGCGGCTTTGGTTCCCGCGCCGGCCGATGCGGCTGTCCTGCCGCAACGGCCGGAGGCGGACGTCGTGTCCGCCTCCCTTTCGGGCGCAAGCCCAAAGCCTTGCGGTGCTCGGGCGCGCCCGACGGGGGATTCCGGAGCCGGGCATCCTTGCCCGGCAAGATGCGCAAGCCCAAAGCTTTGCCATGCTTGAGCGCACCCAAAGGGATTAGATATAGCGCTCGAAAGATTACCGCTTAAACTGATTATCGGCAGCTTGGTCGAGTTTCAGGATCACGGGGAACATGATGACGATCACGCATGAAAACATGGCTCCGAACGGCGAGCCCAGTCGCACAGCCCGGCGGGTCGCTACGCTTCGAGCCGTGCATCAGTTGCTTGACGTGCCGATCGTCTTTCACGATCCGCTGGCATTGCCGATCCTCGGGCCAGAAGCCGAAGCGGAACTGCGCAAGGATCCGTTTCAATACAACGATCCCTTGTCACGTGGTCTGCGCGGAACCCTGGCGGTGCGCAGCCGATTTGCCGAAGACGAGTTAGCCCGTGCGGTGGCTGCGGGCGTCAGGCAGTATGTCGTGCTCGGTGCGGGTCTGGATACTTTCGCGTATCGCAATCCTCATGAAACCGTCGGCCTTCGTGTCTTCGAGGTCGATCATCCTCTGACGCAGCAGTGGAAGCAGCTTTGCTTGAAGAACGCGGCCATTCCCGTGCCCGAAAGTCTGGCCTTCGTTCCTGTGGATTTCGAGCATGGAACGCTGGCGCAAGGATTGGCGAAAGCCGGCCTTCGGACGGACCTGCCGGCATGTTTCTCGTGGTTGGGTGTGACGATGTATCTCAACGAAACCGCGATCATGGAAACGCTTGGCTTTGTTGCCCGCTTCCCCAAGCTCAGTTCGATCAGCTTCGATTATCGGGTTCCGCCATCCATGCTCAACCCGATCGAGCGGGTGGTTGGTGAGGTCATGGCGCAACGCGCTGCCTCGGGAGGCGAGCCTTGGATATCGGCCTTCGATCCGGCCTCGTTGCGCCGGCAAATCCTTGGGCTCGGTTTCAGTGAGGCCGAGACATTCGAACCCGATGAATTGAATAAGCGCTACATGGATCGCCGCAAGGATGGATTGCGCACGGGAGGTCGAATCATGTGCGCACGGGTGTGAACTGACGTTCGGGTCTATTGGGCTGTCGCAGCCGAGCAAGATTGAAAGAGCGCAGCTTCGCTGCGCGATCTGTTTCTCGCGGGCGCTCCGCCCCGCACCCCGGGACCATTTTCTTTGCTCGTCCAAAGAAAATGGTCGAAAAGAAAGGACGCCCGACGGTCGCGACTGATCCTGCGCTCCGCGGCTTTGGTTCCCGCGCCGGCCGATGCCGCTGTCCTGCGGCAACGGCCGGAGGCGGACATCGTGTCCGCCTCCCTTTCGGGCGCAAGCCCAAAGCCTTGCGGTGCTCGGGTGCGCCCGACGGGTCCTAAGCAGTCGTATCCTACGCTGGCGACATTTCAGTTGTCCCTGGTAGCTCTCTCGGAATTCGGCTATAGTTCATGGAGAAACGGCACGTAATAAATAACTCGACTCTGACTTCAATTTCTCCCGCTCCTTGAAGGGAGGGCCAAAAATGTGGCGCTCTGGATGTAAGGGATGATTCAAATCTAGGCGAAATTTAGTGCTAGAAGTATACTGTTATCATCACGATTGAGAAGCGAGAAGTAGTGAAGGCTGATGGACAACAATGAACCACGGATTATTGATCGCCTAGTTGATTCGCTTCGCGAAACGTTGCAGGTTGAATGTAAACCTTGGCTCGATCTTTCTGGGAAGCCACAACAAGCAACGTTCATAAAGACCTGCATTGCACTTCGCAACCAGAACGGCGGATATCTAATAGTAGGAGTGAAAAACCAGCCGCGTGAGCTACTTACGCCTACCCCCGATTACATTCCAGAACAATATATAGAAGACAACCTTCATAAGATATTGAGCGGTGCGGTCTCTGAAATATTTGAATTGCAGGTTCATCAAAAGAAGATAAATGATAACGTGTACCCTGTAATCCAAATTCCCGATGGGGTTCAAACGCCAGTTTGCGCAACGAAGACTATCTCGGCTGAAGGGGTGGATGGCCCGCAAGAGGCCTCAAGAGGGAAAGTCCTTCTGCGGGATCGTTCAGTTTACGTTCGCACTTTGATGGCTGGTGGCGCAGTTGCTACCTCAGAAGCTGGATCGAAGGATTGGCCGGAACTAATTCGCCGGTGCGTTGAGAACCGAGAAACGCATATCGCGTTATTTCTACAACGCAATTTTTCCCCAGACGCGCTCAAACAATATGGTGATGCTATATCAACACTCCTTTCCCAACAGCCCGGTTCTATTCAACCGCAACGCGTAGACACTATACTTGATCGAGGTGCCGAAGCCTTTAGGAGAGCCGCTGATATCGGTCCAGGTGATGACAAATGATTGACGAAGCCAAGGAAGCCGCCGATCTGCCAGAGCATGGTGCATTCGAAGTCGGTTTAACGATACCTAATGTGCGGAATGACCTTATTGCGGATACGGAGTTTTTGCGTCTAATAGCGTCTGCTGAAGTAAACCGACGCGGTTGGCCGTTCTGGTTTACTGGTGCTCGTAATGCTGCCCCCTGCGTGACACAGGGCTCTTATCAAGCGCATATTGTTCGCATTGGACGCAACGTGGCCTTTCCCGGTATTGAGTTTTGGACAGCCTCCCCTAGAGGGGAATTTTATGCTCGCCGCGCATTCGGCGAAGATATTGGCCTTATAGCTCCGGGAGCAGAACCGCTATCAATATTCGCATACGAATGGCATATTGCTGATCTCGCTGAATCCATCCTTGCAGGATTAACCCTATATAGAGTGCTATGTGGCAGTGGTGATAAGCCACCACTTTCGTTTTCATTTCGGTGGTCGAAGATGAGCGGGCGGCGATTGTATGGCAACAATCCGTTTGTGTCAGTGATTATGCAAGATCCTTGCCAAGACGACGTAATCGCGGAGCACGCTGAGGTTCAGTTTGAAACTGCATCTCCTGGAATACTTCAGCACACATATCAAGTGATGAGGTGTGTCTTAAGCAATTTTGGGGGTTGGGCTGTTCCCTACGAGCATATCTTAGGAATTGTCCATACCTCACTCCGAATATAGATTAGATGAATAGACTGGGTTCTGGTCTTGCATTTTGATTTTCAGTCGTTGGGAGCCCCGTGCGGCTCGGCTGACAGGCGGTTGAGGAGGGGGATTAGGGCGGTGGCGATAATTGCGGTGAGGAGGGCGGCGGCGCCGAGCCAGGCGAAGAGGTGGGTGTAGATGGGGAGCGTTGCTGCCGCGCTTGTGACGCCGGCGGGGATGGCGGCGAGGCCGGCGATGGCGCCGCCCGCGAAATTGCTCACGCCCATGCCGAGGAACCACGCACCCATGATGATGCCGCGCGAGCGCTCGGGCACAAGTTGCGACACCATTGAGAAGCCGAGCGCGCTGATCAGCAGTTCGCCGAGCGATTGCGCGGCGTAGCCGGCGACGAGCCACCACGGGGAAACGATTCCCGCGTGCGCCGTGAGTGCGCTGGCCGCGTAGAGCAAGAAGGCGGCGCCGAGGAGATATAAACCGGCGGCATACTTCGTCGCGATGGAAAAGTCGCCGCGGCGGGTTTTGCTCATGCGCTGGTAGAACCAGGCAAGCGGCAATGCGAGCACGATCAGCCAGAATTGGTTGAGGTCCTGGTACTGCGCGGGCGAGACGTGCAGACCGAGAAAGCCGTGGCGGACGTTGCGCAGCGCGAACAGCGTGAGCGAAGTGTAAATCTGCTGGTTGTAGATCGCCCAGATGACTGATACCGCCGTGAAGACGATGCAGGCGACGACGCGCTTGCGTTCGCGCTTCTCGCCGGTGACGAGCAGGTGCGCGAAGACGTAGATCATCAGCAGCAGGAACAGTCCGACGACGGCGAGCGTGATGGAGCGATGGCGCACGATCTGGGAAAGGAGATACGCGATCAGCAGCGAGGCGGCGATGACGACGCCGAGTTTCGTCCAGTTGAGCTTCTCGAAGTCGGGCCGGGTTCCGTACGGACGGAGATAGCGGCGGAAGAGTCCGTAGTTGAGCAAGCCCAGTGTGAGTCCGACGGCGCTCAGGCCGAAGGCGAGATGCGGTAATCCCCCCCGAAAGTAGCGGTATTCAGAAGTAGAATTTTCTCTTATTGGAGCGAGGAGGTTCTACGTGAAGAAGTTTCGATTCAGCGACAGTCAGATCATGGGCATTTTG
>JBOIBN010000047.1:0-19225 GCA_050739575.1 Gammaproteobacteria bacterium | reverse complement strand
ACGCTGAATCAAGCACTTGCGTGCTTGATTCGCGGCGGTGCGTCCATGCACTACACGGAACCCCTGAATAAATTGGAGGTTCCTAAGGTGAGATAATAGACGCATGGTTGCAAATCTTCCATTCAGATGAAGCTGTTGGACGATATTCCGGTCGTGCAAAGTGGACACAAGTTCACCACGCCGCAGGGCTTCATCGCGATCAAGAACGGTATCAAGGCGAGCGCAGCGGCGCCGCTGCCGGGCGCCTTTACGCGCAAACCCGACTGGCTGAGGGTCAAGCTCCCCGGCGGCGCAGGCTACGAGGCCGTGAAGGTTAACGTGCGCGAACACCGGCTCGCGACCGTGTGCGAAGAGTCCATGTGCCCGAACATCGCTGAGTGCTGGAATGCCGGCACGGCGACGATCATGATCATGGGCTCGGTATGCACGCGAGCCTGCAAGTTCTGCGCCGTGGATACGGGCAATCCGCGCGGCTGGCTGAATCCCGAGGAGCCGCAGCACGTGGCCGATTCGGTGCGCTTGATGGGGCTCAAGTACGTCGTGATGACGTCGGTAGACCGTGACGATCTCGCCGACGGCGGCGCCGGCCACTACGCCGCCTGCGTGCGCGCGATCCGCGCGATGAATCCGCAGACGGCGGTCGAGGCGTTGACGCCGGATTTTCGCGGCGATCACGATGCGGTTGCGTCAGTGGTGGACTCGGGACTTCAGGTCTATGCCCAGAACCTGGAAACCGTCGAACGGCTTACGCACGAGGTGCGCGACCGGCGTGCGGGTTACCGCCAGACGCTGGCCGTGCTTGCCTTCGCCAAGCGGCATCGGCCCGACGTACTCACCAAGACGAGCCTTATGCTCGGGCTGGGCGAAACCGAGGTGGAAATCGCGACTGCGCTCGACGATTGCCGTGCCGCCGGCGTGGACATCGTGACCTTCGGCCAGTATCTGCGTCCGACAAAAAATCATCTGCCGGTGATCCGCTACGTCCCGCCGGAAGACTTCGCCCGTTACCGAGAGTGGGGACTCGAGCTCGGCTTCCTCGAAGTGGTATCCGGGCCGTTGGTGCGTTCGAGTTATCGGGCGGAGCGAGTATTCGAGCGCAACAACGCCGGACTTTGATGATGCATGCGATGGTGCTCGAGCGCGGGACGAATCGCCTCGTGGCGCGCGAGTTGGCGCGGCCCGAAGCCGGACCGAGCGAGATTCTTCTTCGCATGCTTGCCTGCGGTGTCTGCCGCACGGATCTGCACATCGTGGACGGCGAAATTGATCCGCCCGATTGGCCTGTCATTCCAGGCCACGAAGTTGTCGGTGAAGTCGTGGGCCTGGGCGAAGGCGTGAGTAATTTTGCGGTCGGCGAGCGGGCGGGGCTGGCCTGGCTCGCCGAAACCTGCGGTCGCTGCGATTACTGCCGCCGCGGCGAAGAAAATCTTTGTCCCCATGCCGAGTTCACCGGCTTTTCCCGCCCCGGCGGTTATGCCGAATACGTCACCGCGCGTGCCGACTTTGCCTATCATTTGCCGCCGGGCGGCGATCCCGTCTCAACGGCGCCGTTGCTCTGCGCCGGCCTGATCGGCTACCGGACCTGGCGCAAGACGGGTGAGGGCGAGCGCATCGGGCTTTACGGATTCGGCGCTGCGGCTCACATTCTCGCGCAACTGCTTGTGCGCGAAGGCAAGACGGTATATGCCTTCACGCGCCCCGGCGACACGGCTACGCAGGACTTCGCTCGGCGTCTCGGCGCGAAGTGGGTCGGCGGCTCTGACCAGCAACCGCCGCAGGCGCTCGATGCGGCGCTCATCTTCGCGCCGGTCGGCACGCTGGTGCCTGCGGCGCTCAAAGCCGTGCGTCCGGGCGGCCGCGTTGTCTGCGGCGGCATTCACATGTCCGACATTCCGGAATTCCCTTACCGCCTGCTGTGGGAAGAACGTAGCCTCGCTTCCGTCGCTAATCTCACCCGGGCGGATGGACGCGAATTTCTTGCCCTCGCCGACAAACATCCGATCCGAACCGAGACGAAGCGCTATCCGTTGGCCGCCGCTAATGAAGCGCTGGACGATTTGCGCGCCGGCCGTCTCGAAGGCGCCGCCGTGCTTGTTCCTGATTAAGAATTCCCCTCCGACTCCCCCTTCCCGCTGTGGGCGGCAAGTGGGAGGGCTGCCGAACGAGTCGGTGGCTTTGCGTTAGTCTGAGAGCGCCATGCATCAACTCCTGCCATTGCCCGAGGGGCCGAAATCGGTGGTGTACGCGGCACTTGCGCGTCACGCTGAGGCGCTCTTCGAAGGCGAAAGCGACAAGATCGCCAACGCGGCGAATCTTTGCGCACTCCTGTATCACGGCCTGCCCGGACTCAACTGGGCCGGTTTTTATTTCCTGAAGGGCAAGCAGTTGGTGGTCGGCCCCTTCCAGGGCAAGCTCGCCTGCGTGCGCATCGCGCTCGGCAGGGGTGTGTGCGGGAACGCCGCACAGTTGCGCCGCACGCTCGTGGTCGCCGACGTCTCTGCCTTTCACGATCATATTTATTGCGACCCGGATTCGCGTTCGGAAATTGTCATGCCGCTCGTCAAAGATGAAAAACTCGTGGGCGTACTGGATATTGACGCACCGACGCTCGAACGCTTCGACGACCATGACAAACGCGGCCTGGAGACGATCGCCGCCATTTGGCTGCGCTCGTTCAACCGTTAAGCCTGGATTAACCTCAGAACTCGCAATGCCGGCAATTTCACAATAAGAATAATCAATGGCTTATAGGCACTTCTTGCGTATTTCTCTGCGCGCTCTGTGGTGAATTTCTATTCCGTATGGTCCAGGGCTTGTCCGAGATGCAGCTCCGTTCCCGGGGCGAACGAGGGATCGAGACGTATCGAACCAGGCGGGAAGAGAAGGATCACCGTCGAGCCGAAATTGAAGCGCCCGATTTCGTCGCCGCGCTCGAAGCGCCGCGGCGTCGCCTCCAGATTCCAGATCCGTGGTTCCAGGCGGCCGCGCCTGACCGGCCCGGTGACGATGGTCTCGAGACCCCCGACCATGAGTGCGCCGACCATGACTAGCTCGTAGCGCCCGGCGTCCGAGTCGAATTCGAGCGTCACGCGTTCGTTGCGTGTGAACAGGCCGGGAATCCCTTCGACGGCCCACGGGCGCACCGGCCAAAGCCGTCCCCGAATGTGTCGAATGCATTGCAAGTCGCCCGCGAACGGAACGTGAACGCGGTGGTAATCGCACGGCCGTAGGTAAAGTGTGAGGAACGAACCGTTGCGATAGCGTGCTGCCGCCTCTTCGCTTCCGAGCAACGCCATCGTCGAATAACCGATGCCCTTTGCCTGGATGAGAGTATCGGCTTCGATCGGGCCGCAGGCGCTCACGACGCCGTCCACGGGACTCGCAACCGTGGCGGAATTGACGGGCTGTGGGCGAGCACCGGCGCCCAGCGCGCGGGTGAAGAAGGCGTTGAAGCTT
This sequence comes from Gammaproteobacteria bacterium, assembly GCA_050739575.1. Classification (GTDB taxonomy): domain Bacteria; phylum Pseudomonadota; class Gammaproteobacteria; order JAKDMP01; family JAKDMP01; genus JBOIBN01. The sequence goes on along the minus strand of JBOIBN010000047.1, from coordinate 15,769 downwards.
CGATAGGCGCGCGGATCGGGTTCGGCGGCTTCGGCCATGTTCACGCCGTAACGGCGTATGAACCAACGGATAAAGCCGGTCGTGAACGGGCCACCACGGTGACGAGCAGTCCAGCCGCCGAGGCGGGAGAGCGCGTGCTGGGGGAGAGCGGTATAGAAGCCGCGGCGCAAACCTGTCAAAAAGACGACCATGGGAAACCGGCGGAATCGGTATTTTGACAGATGCAGTCGATGTGGCTTGTTAAAATATGAAAATGACGATAAAGACGATCCACGGTTGGAACCCATCGAGCCGGTAGCAAACCGGCTGCGCACGATCCGCGATCTGGTCCGTTTCGGTGCGAGCGCGTTCAACGAGGCGGGCCTCGTCTTCGGGCACGGCACCGATAATGCGTTGGACGAAGCCCTGGCGCTCGTACTGCATTCGCTGCATCTCGATCACGGATTGGCCCCGGAATACTTGGCTGCGCGGTTGACCGAAGCTGAGATTGCCCGCACCCACGCGCTGTTCGTGCGCCGCATCGAAGGACGGCTGCCCGCCGCCTATCTGACGCGCGAGGCCTGGTTTGCCGGATTGCCTTTTTACGTGGACGAGCGGGTAGTGATCCCGCGCTCGCCCATCGCCGAGTTGATCGAAAAGCGTTTTGAACCCTGGTACGCTTCCGAGAGTGCGGGGTGGATTCTCGATCTTTGCTGCGGTAGCGGCTGCATTGGCATCGCCTGTGCCTGCGCTTTTCCCCAAGTGCGAGTCACGCTCGCTGATGGCGATTCCGCCGCGCTCGAAGTGGCGCGGTGCAACGTCGCCGACTACGGGCTCGAAGCGCGGGTGGAGGTGATTGAAAGCGATCTGTATGCGGCACTGGCGGGAAAACAATACGATCTTGTCGTGTGCAATCCGCCGTACGTCGATGCCGCGACGTATGCCGTCTTGCCGCCTGAATATCTCAGCGAACCGCGAGTCGGCCTGGAGAGCGGAGAGGAGGGACTCGATCATCCGCTCGCCGTGCTGCGCGATGCGGCCGAACACCTGACGCCGAGCGGCGTGCTCGTACTCGAAGTCGGCGCCGCGCGGTCCGCACTTGAACGAACGATGCCGAACCTTGACGCGGTATGGGTCGAGTTCGCACGCGGCGGCGAAGGCGTTGCCATCATTACGCGCGCCGCCTTGTCCGCACCGAATGCCCTGGAGCGGGCGGCATGAGTGGGAACAGTTTCGGTCAGGCGTTTCGTCTGACCACCTTCGGCGAAAGCCACGGTCCGGCCATCGGTGCGGTGATTGATGGTTGTCCTCCCGGTGTGGCCGTGATCGCCGAGGAGATCGAGCGCGAACTCACGCGGCGCGCAACGGCACGCTCGCGCTTCGTCTCCCAGCGCCGCGAGCCCGACCTGGTGGAAATTCTTTCTGGCGTGCTCGACGGCACGAGCACCGGCACGCCGATCGCTTTTCTGATCCGCAACGCCGACGCGCGTCCGAAGGATTACGCGGCGCTGCGCGATACGTTCCGCCCGGGCCACGCCGACGTGACGTATCAGGCGAAATACGGACGGCGCGACTGGCGCGGCGGCGGGCGTGCCTCAGCGCGCGAGACCGCGGCCCGCGTCGCGGCGGGCGCCGTCGCCCGCCAATTGCTGGCGCAAGAGTGCATCGCGATCCGCGCGTGGCTTGCGGCCGCGGGCGATCTCGTTTTCGAGCGTGGCGACCCAGATGCGTCCGAGCGCAATCCCTATTTCTGTCCCGAGCCAAGCCGCGTGGCCGAACTCGAAGACATGCTGAACGAGGTCTGGAAATCGGGCGATTCGATCGGCGCGCGGGTGGACGTGGAGGCGGTTGGCGTGCCGGCCGGACTCGGCGAGCCGGTATTCGACAAGCTCGATGCCGCGATTGCCCACGCAATGATGGGCATTCCGGCCGTGAAGGGCGTAGAAATCGGCGACGGTTTTGCAGTGGTCGGCATGCGCGGCAGTGCGCACCGCGATCCGATTACGCCGACGGGCTTCGCGACCAATCACGCAGGCGGGATACTCGGCGGCATTTCAACCGGTCAGCCGATTCGCGCGAGTCTTGCGTTCAAACCGGCTTCGAGCATTCCTCAGCCGGTGGCGAGTGTGACCGCGGCAGGCGAAGCGACCGAGCTGCGTGTGACCGGCCGGCACGATCCCTGCGTGGGTCTTCGTGCACCGCCGATCGCCGAAGCGATGCTGGCGCTCGTGCTTGCCGACCATCTTCTGCGGGACCGTGCGCAGAATCTGGGAATCATCCGCAAGCAATCGTTTTTACGCATGAAATTGGACGAGGAGAAGTAATGGAGAGGACGTTCAACGTGGCCGTGGTGGGCGCCACCGGGCTGGTGGGGCGGACCATGCTCGAGATGCTGGCCGTGCGCAACTTTCCGGTTGGCAAGATTCACGCGCTTGCAAGTGAGCGATCCGAGGGCGAGTGGATCGAGTTCGGCAAGCGCAGGCTCAAGGTCGAAGTGCTCGATGCCTTCGATTTCGCCGGCACCGATATCGTGCTGAGTTCGGCCGGCGCCGAGGTTTCGCGCGAATTCGCGCCGCGGGCGGCGACGGCCGGCGCAACCGTCATAGACAATACGTCCGTCTTCCGCTACGAATCCGACGTGCCGCTCGTGGTGCCCGAGGTAAATCCGGAGAAAATTGCCGACCGTCGGCACCGCGGCATCATCGCCAATCCCAACTGTTCGACCATACAACTTGTGGTCGCGCTCAAACCGATTTATGATGCGGTTGGCATCGAACGTATCAACGTTGTGACCTATCAGTCGGTATCCGGTGCGGGCAAGAAGGGCGTCGAGGAACTCGCCGCCCAGTCGGCACGACTCCTGAACGGCCAGTCCATAGATGAATGCACAGTGGCGCCCCGGCAAATCGCGTTCAACGTGCTGCCGTACGTAGGCGAGTTTCAGGACAACGGCTACACCCGCGAGGAGATGAAGCTGGTGTGGGAGACGCAGAAGATCCTCGGTGACGAGTCCATCCGGGTGAACCCTACGGCGGTGAGAGTGCCGGTGTTTTTCGGCCACTCCGAAGCGGTGCATGTCGAGACGGCGCGCAAGATTTCGGCGGGCGAAGCCCGAGAACTTTTTGCCGCCGCACCCGGAATCGTGGTCAAGGATGAACGCGACCCGAGGGGCTACGCCACGGCGGTAACCGAAGCGGCCTATCATGACGAGGTTTTTGTGAGTCGAATCCGGGAGGATTTATCTCACCCACGCGGGTTGGATTTCTGGGTAGTGGCCGACAACATCCGCAAGGGGGCAGCGCTAAACAGTGTGCAGATCGCCGAACAGCTGATCTTGGAAATTGCCGAAAGTCGTTAATGATACAAATGCTTAGAGTGCTTTTATTAGGGAAACTCTGATTTATTCAGAGTTTCCTGTGGACCACGGATGGTTCGCTATGAGTCAAGCGCATAAGTGCTTGATTCGACGTAAGGCCAGTCTGGATATGTGCCGAATTTGTCGCCTCTGACCAATTCGGGGATGAATGGATCAGGGTTTCCATAATTATGTCGTTTGCGTCGGAAATGGTCGGGCAGAAAGCCAACAGGGGGATAGATGATGAGCATTGACATGCGCAAATACGGTCTGATGGCGGTGCTCGTGATAGTTGTGGCCTTGTTGCCTGGCGTCGCGCTTCCACTCGGCCTGGGACAGATTCAATCCGAAACCCGCATCGGGGAGCCTTTGGTCGCCCGCATTCCCATCGTCGCCGCAAATGCCGGCGATCTGCAGGGGCTTGCGGTCGGACTGGCCGATCCCAGTGCCTACCAACAGGCCGGGCTGAGCGAACCGGATTTTCTCTTCGACTTGAAATTTAAGGTTGAGCAGGGCTCCGGCGGACCCTATGTCCTGGTCACTTCGAGCAAGCCGGTGAACCTGCCCTTTCTGAATCTGCTGGTGCACATAAGCTGGACCAACGGGCAGTTGACGCGTCAGTACACAGTTTTGTTGAATCCTCCGGTGATCGGGTCCGGGGGGCAGGGCACCGGCAGCGGTACTAATTCCGTGGCCAGCGCGAGCATGAATGCCGGTGCGGTTACCTATTCCTCTACGGCGTCCACCGCGTCACCGTCATCCGTGGCGCAGGGGCAAACCCCGGCCGAAACCGCAGCGCTTGCTCCGGGTCCCACAGTGCAGGCGGCGGCAACTCCAGCGCCCTCCGCATCGTCGTCTCCTGAACCAACCATGCAGGCGGCGGCAACTCCAGCACCCTCCGCATCGTCGTCTCCTGAATCAACCGTGCAGGCAGCGGCGACTCCAGTACCCTCCGCGTCGTCATCTTCTCAGCCGGCCATGCTGGGGGAGACAAGTTCGGAGATTGCCTCCTCGCAGCCCGCTCAGTCGCCGGTCCAGGCGGAGGAAAATCCGGTTTCACGGCCCCATAGTTACGGCCCGGTGCCCTACGGCGCGACGTTGTGGAGTATCGCCTACAGCCAGCGTCCCGATACCGGAGTCAGCATAAAACAGATGATGATTGCGCTTTACCGCGCCAACCCGCATGCTTTCTCGGGAAGTATCTATCGGCTCTTGGCTGGGACCACTCTGCGCATTCCATCGCGCAGCAAGATCGGGGAGGTTTCCCGTGCCGAGGCTGTGAGCGAGGTAGCCGACCAGGCGCGCGAGTGGCAATCTTCGCGGGGAACGGTTGCAGGCAACGGCAACGGAAGTCCGAACGCCAAGGCTGCGGTAGCCGCCGCCCCCGCGGAATCTCAAGTTGAGGCGGTGTCGACTAACCAGGCGGCAACCGGAGAGGCGGGCGAGACCGCTTCTGCCGCGCCCGCGACTGCCACCGGGCGCGTCGCTGCCGTCGGCGCTGCCAACGCGGTAACCGGAGCCGGGATTGCAGCCGCAGCCGGTTCCACCGCGGCCGTGGCGAGTGCTATGGGTGTCGGCCGACAGGCGACTCACGCACTTGCCGCCATCAACGCGAGCAGCGGGGGAGCGGCCACGGCCCAGAGTAATGTTGCTACCGCCGCAGGTTCCAACATGGCCGTAGCAAGCGCCGCGCTCGCGGGCCATAAGGCGACCAAGGCGTTTGCCGCCGGTGCAAACACCGCCGGATTGGCCGCGGTTCAGGGCAATAATCAACCCACCAGCCCGACGGGAGGCGGACATACAACCGGGGGGGCCCATTCCGGCAATGCTGGAAACGCCGCCAATTCCGTGAATTCAGTGTACTCGGCTCCAGCGCAGCAGGAGGCGGAAAACACCGTCATGGACTGGCTCACGAGCCCCAAGGGCTGGGTTGTGATCGGCCTCATCGTGCTCCTGCTCCTGATACTGCTGATTTATTTCACGCGCCGGCGCGCGGCGACGTCCATCCGCGCGGAAGCGTCGGCGCCGGCGGATGTGAGCCTTGTGAAGGCCGATACGGAGAATCTCCCCTATGTTGCCGCCGAGTCTTCTGCATCGGCAGATCAGGCCATGCCGGCGGCCGCGCAGGCTAGCGCCGAACCCGGAGAGGTCGCACTTGAGACGGCGCCGACCGCGACGGTAGCCGAGCCGGATGAACCGGAGGTTTCGGCAGAAATTGATGAACCTATGCTTGAGCCCGGTGTTGTCGAGCAGGCGGCCGCGAACGATAGGGACAATGTGATCGGGAATGTGCGAGCAGCTCTGGAGCGGGAACCGAACCGCCGCGATCTGCGCTCCAAATTGCTGGAGCTGCTGTTTATGGCCGGAGACGCGGAGGATTTCCGCGCCGAAGCGCTGCGGTTGCATGGACAGACCGACGCTGAAGATCCTGATTGGCAGGCTGTTTCGGCCATGGGCCGGCAATTAATGCCCGGCGATGAATTGTTTTCCCGGACTTCGACGCCGGAGTGGAATAAATTTGCTGCTCAGGCGGGTGTCGACCCTTGGCGGGAAGAGGCGGGCGATCTCAAAGCTTTTGCGGATCGGCCGAATGAGTCGCAACCGACGCCAGTCCACGAGGACGGTTTCGATTCCGTCTCGGACGAGTTTTCGACCTTCGTCGAGACCTATGTGCCGCTTGGGCAGGGCGGTGAAGCGGTGCGGCCGCAATTCGTTGCGCATGCCGAGCCGGAGGGGACGGCAAGGCTCGAACTCGAGTCGGAACTCTCGAGACTGCATGCGGCTTGGGAAGAGGAAGCCAGCTACGATTCGGGCCCCGGTGATCGTGCGGGTGCCAAGCTCAGGCTGGACCTCGCGCGGGCCTACCTGAAACTGGGTTACCCCGATTCCGCCCGCGAAGTTCTGGAGGAAGTACTCGGCGAGGGAATCGCGGCCTAGTGGACTAACCGGCTGCCGGCGAACCGCCGACCGCTTGACGCCATTGTCCGAGCCGACTAATTTCAGCCTCGAATGACGAATAATCGAATCGCCGTCGTCTTGGAGTATGACGGCACGGACTTCATCGGCTGGCAACGCCAGGCTGCCGGACGCAGCGTACAGGACGCACTCGAACGCGCGCTCGGCATCGTCGCCGACGAGTCCGTTTGTGCAGTAGCCGCCGGGCGCACCGATGCCGGCGTACATGCCGGTCATCAGGTTGTGCATTTCGACACCACGCAGTTGCGCACCCCGCGCAATTGGGTGCTGGGCGCGAATGCCAACCTGCCGGCCGACGCCGCCGTTTGTCGGGCGCATGCAGTATCCGGCGACTTTCATGCCCGCTTCAGTGCGACGGCTCGCGCGTATCGTTATCTGATTCTCGAGCGGCCGACACGTCCCGTGCTTGCTCGCCGTCACGTGGCCTGGACTCACCGCACGCTCGACGTCGCGCGGATGCAGGAAGCGGCGGTGCAGTTGATTGGAGAGCATGATTTCAGCGCCTTTCGCGGTGCCGACTGCCAGGCGCGTACGCCGCTGCGCACGGTGCATCGCCTGACGATCGAGCGTCGTGATCACATCATCTGTGTCGAGGTCAAGGCGAATGCGTTTCTGCATCACATGGTACGTAATATCGTCGGTAGTCTGATGTGGGTCGGATGCGGTAAGACCACGCCGGATTGGATGCGTGTAGTGCTTGCGAGCCGTGACCGGAGATGTGCGGGCCCGTGTGCGCCGGCGCGGGGGCTTAGCCTAATCGGAGTGGATTATCCGCCCCATTACGGGCTTCCCCTGAGCACCGACGCGACACTTGAAACAAGCGGCCCGCGCGATCCGGTGGGCTATGATGATAGCCGTCTCGACGGTCGAAACGCACGAGCTGACATTCATGAGGGCACCTCTAAAAATGCACTTTTTCCGCGATAGCGGCGTTGGCTCCGTGCTCGAATCCTTATGTATTGGCACATACACTGCGGTTCTGCGCGCGACGCCTCCTTGCTCTCACAAAAAAATCACTATTTTTAGATGTGCCCATGAGATTGAACGGAAATGAGCTGGCTGCGTAAACTGGTTCCGTCGCGCATCGAATCCGATGGCCGCAAGGTACGGCGTAGCGTGCCCGAGGGCATCTGGGTCAGGTGTCCCGCCTGCGGCGCGATGTTGTACCGCGCCGAGCTTGAGCGTAACCTCAAGGTCTGTCCCAAGTGCGGCCATCACATGCGTCTCGGTGCCCGCGAGCGCATCGACGCCTTTCTCGATGCCGAACCGCGCGTTGAGATCGGAGCCGAGGTCGCGCCGGTCGATTTCCTGCGTTTCAAGGATTCCAAGCGTTATCGCGATCGTCTGACTCAGGCGCAGAAAGCCACGGGCGAACGCGACGCCTTGGTCGTCGTGCGCGGGCGGGTGAAGGGGATACCGATCGTTGCGGCCGCGTTCGAATTCGGATTCATGGGCGGTTCCATGGGCTCGGTCGTCGGCGAGCGCTTCGTGCTCGCCGTGGAGGCGGCGATCGAATCCGATTCGGCCCTGGTCTGTTTCAGCGCGAGCGGCGGCGCGCGCATGCAGGAGGCGCTGACGTCGTTGCTGCAGATGGCAAAGACCAGCGCGGCGCTCGGCCGTTTGCGTGCCAAACGTCTGCCGTACGTGTCGGTAATGACGGATCCCACTACGGGCGGGGTATCGGCAAGTCTGGCAATGCTCGGCGATCTGAATCTCGCCGAGCCCAAGGCCTTGATCGGTTTCGCCGGGCCGCGCGTGATCGAGCAGACAGTGCGCGAAACCTTGCCCGAAGGTTTTCAGCGCAGCGAATTCCTGCTCGAGCACGGTGCGCTGGATCAGGTCGTGGATCGGCGTGAATTGCGCGACCGGATCGCGCGCCTGCTCGGCATGCTCATGAAGCAAACCGCGGAGTGAGCGACAGCGGAACCGAAGCGGCGCTTGCCGCTTGGCTTGACCGACTGGAGAAGCGCGATCCGACGCGGATCGAGCCGGGCCTCGAGCGTATCGCTACGGTCCTGGGCCGCATGAGACTTTGCCCGCCGCCGTTTCCCGTGCTGACAGTGGGGGGCACGAATGGCAAGGGCTCGGTGGTCACCTATCTTGCCGCGTTTCTGGCGGCCGAAGGGCGCGGAGGCGTCGGTGCCTATACCTCACCGCATCTGGGCCATTACCGCGAGCGAATTGCTATGGATGGACATCCGGTCGAGCCGGGCGAGCTGGTTCGTGCCTTCGAGGTCGTGGAAGCGGCGGGTGGCGACATCCCGCTTACCTATTTCGAGTTCGGCACCGCCGCGGCGCTTGAAGTGTTTCGCGAGACCAGAGTGCGTGTTGCCGTGCTCGAAGTAGGTCTGGGCGGGCGGCTCGATGCCGTCAATGCGCTCGATGCCGAGGCGGCAGCCGTGGTTTCCATCGGCCTCGATCATCAGGAATGGCTGGGCAATGACCGCGACCGGATCGGGCACGAAAAGGCCGGTATTTTCCGCTCGGGGCGTCCCGCCATTATCGGTGAGCGCGATCCGCCGGACGGGTTGCTGGGCACCGCGCAAGCCATGGGTGCAGAGATTCGCCGTATCGGAGTGGATTTCGACGTGCGGGCGACGCCAGAAGGCTGGTTTTATCGCAGCGGGGAACTTGAACGCGGACCCTTTCCGGAGCCCCCGATCGCGGGGTGGCGGCAACGCGATAATGTGGCTGTCGCGCTGGCCCTGCTGGAAGCCTTCGATGACGGTCCACTGCCACCGACCCCGTGGCTCGCGGAGGCGCTCGCCGCGGCCCGGCTGCCGGGCCGGATCGATCGCCGCTGCGGCGAGGTCGAATGGGTGCTTGACGTCGCCCACAATCCGCAGGCCGCGGCAAGCTTGGCGGCTTGGCTTGCGGTCGCGGAACCACGGCGGACACTGGCCGTTTTCGGCATGCTCCGCGACAAGGATGCCGCCGCTGTCGGAAGCCTGCTTGCGCCTCATGTTTCGCGCTGGTTCATTGGCACACTGGAAGGACGTCGCGGGCAGAGCGCGGCGGAGCTGGCCACGCGCATGGGAACGGCGATCGCTGACCCAGTGCTGTGTGAAAATATCAAGGTGGCCGTGACGGCGGCGCTGAAAGAAGCGCGGCCGGGCGATCGCATCGTGGTATTCGGCTCCTTCCATACCGTTGGAGAGGCGCTCGATACCGGCAAAATTCCGGCGCAGGAGGCGGGATAGTGCGCGAACGGATCATCGGGGCGATAGCCGTCGTGATAGTGGCGATTATCGTCATTCCGTGGCTGGTAGCGCAGGTACGTGCACCGCGCGAAATCGAGCGTCCGGCGCCGGTACTGGCACCGCTTGTTTCGACCGTTCCGGATGTTGCGCCGTACGCCGATCAGTCCCTCTACAATCTTCCGCCCCTGAATCCGGCGAAGAGCGCGCCGCGGGCCGCACCGACGCCGGCAACCGCTCCAGGCGCTGCATCGAGCGCCGCGTCGAAAGCCGATAAGTCGCTGTACGATTTGCCGCCCTTGAATTCGGTGCGGCGCGCGCCGCGGGCTTCACCGACGCCGGCAACGACTCCAAGCGTCGCATTGAGTGCTGCGTCGAAGGCCGATAAGTCGCTATACGATCTTCCGCCCCTGAATCCGGCGAAGCGCGCGCCGACGGCATCGAGAGCAAGCGCGGAATCGCCGACGCGTGGCAGCGTAAATCCACAGCCTCCCGCGGCCGGCTCGGTTGCCGCTGTTCCCACGGCGGGCTGGGGTGTGCAGGCCGCGAGTTTCCCCGACCGCAAAACTGCCGAGGCACTCCGCGCCAAGCTCCTGCAGGCCGGAGTCAGCGCTTTCCTTTCGCCGCATGTAGTCGGCGGCACGACTTATTATCGGGTGATGGCGGGGCCGTACCCGAGTGCCGCCGCGGCACGGGCGAAGGTATCGTCGGTCGCAGCCGTGAGTCGGACCAAGGCGGTCGTGCGTCAACTCGGCGATCAAGGCGGATGAACTGGGCCGACTATGTCATCGTTGCAATCGTCGTTGTCTCGGCGCTGTTGGGGCTTATCCGCGGTTTCGTACGTGAGGCATTGTCGCTTGCGGGCTGGATTGGTGGATTTGTTGTCGCGGCGATATTTGTCGAACCCGGAGCCCACCTGATCGCCCCCTGGGTGCACGACGCACAGTTGCGCGTTGTGCTCGCATTTGCGGGTCTCTTCGCATTGACGTTGATCTTCGGTTTGATACTCGCTCATGTCGCCGGCAGTCTGGTCGAGCGCACCGGTTTGGGTCCGGTGGACCGCGGGTTTGGATTATTTTTCGGAATCGTGCGCGGGTACGTCTTCGTGGCCGTGCTGGTCGTGCTGGCTTCGTTCACGCAAGTGCCGAAGCAGCCCTGGTGGCAGCAGTCGAAGCTTATCCCGTACGCGCAGCCTGTCGCCGCCTGGATCGCGCAGCATCTGCCGCGCAGTCAGCTCGAAAAGAAGGGCGGTCAACTCGTAAAGAAGGCATGAGGAGGATGAAGCGATGTGTGGTGTCGTAGGTATCGTCGGCAAAACGCCGGTCAACGAATCGCTTTACGAAGCGTTGACGGTGCTTCAACATCGTGGCCAGGACGCCGCCGGGATCATGACCTCGGCGGACCGGCACTTTTATTTGCGCAAGGCGAACGGTCTCGTGCGCGACGTGTTCCAGGCCCGGCACATGCTGAAACTTATCGGCACGATGGGCATTGGCCATTGCCGTTATCCGACTGCGGGCGGGCTCGGGGCCGACGAGGCGCAGCCGCTTTATACCAATTCGCCGTTCGGCATCGGACTTGCTCACAATGGCAATCTCACCAATGCCAAGACGCTCGCGGAACTCATCTACCGTTCCGATCGCCGCCACCTGAATACCAGTTCCGATTCCGAAGTGGTGCTGAACGTCTTCGCGCACGAGTTGGCGCGTTCGGCTTCGCTCAAGGTGCGGGCCGAAGATGTGTTCCAGGCCGTGGCCGCCGTGCATGAACGTTGCCGTGGCGCTTACGCGGTCGTCGCGATGATCGTCGGGCAGGGCCTCGTTGCGTTCCGCGATCCATACGGGATCCGCCCGCTCGTACTTGGCCAGCGCAACGTGGACGGCGGACCGGAATACATGATCGCTTCCGAAAGCGTCGCGCTCGACATCCTCGGCTTCGAGCGTCTGCGCGACGTGGCGCCGGGGGAGGCGATCTACATCGAGCAGAACGGACGGTTGTATGCCCGCGTGATGGCGAAGGAGGCGGTGGCCCGCCCGTGCCTCTTCGAGTACGTGTATCTGGCCCGGCCCGATTCGATGATGAACGACGTGTCCGTGTACAAGGCGCGCTTGCGCATGGGCGAGAAGCTCGCCGAGAAGATTCTCCGCGAACGCCCGCGTCACGACATTGACGCGGTCATTCCGATACCCGAAACCAGCCGCGCCTCGGCGTTGCCGCTGGCCCAGAAACTCGGCGTCGAATTCCGTGAGGGGTTTGTGAAGAACCGCTACATAGGACGCACTTTCATCATGCCCGGACAGGAGGAACGTCAGCGTTCCGTGCGTCACAAACTTAATGCGATCGAACTCGAATTCCGCGGCAAGAACGTGCTGCTGGTGGACGATTCGATCGTGCGCGGCACGACCTCGCGGCAGATCGTGGAGATGGCGCGGCGGGCTGGCGCACACAAGGTCTATTTCGCTTCCGCGGCGCCGCCCGTGCGCTTCCCGAACGTGTACGGGATAGACATGCCGGCTGCCGCCGAATTGATTGCCCACGAACGCACGGTGGAAGAGATCAACGCCTATATTGGTTCGGACTGGTTGATTTATCAGGATCTCGACGATCTCGCCGAAGCGGTGCGCGAAGGCAACCCGAACCTCAAGGCATTCGAGGATTCGTGCTTCAGCGGCCGCTACATTACCGGCGACGTGACTGCCGATTATCTCGCCGAACTCGCCACCGAACGTGCGGATGCGCGCAAGCGCGCACAGGCACGCGCCGAACTTGTGGATGTCCTCAACGAAACCTGACGGACGTTCGGATTCGGCTCCACGTGAACGTTTACTCGGCCTGTTTCGGGATGCGCTCCTGTCGGTACGTGCGGATCGTCTGATCGAACGCGCGCTGCACGGTGCCGACTATTCTCATGTGATCGCACTTGGCAAGGCCGGCGAGGCGCTGGCGGCAGGTGCGGTACGCGCGCTTGGTACTCGTCTCGTCGCCGGGTTTCTTTCTGCACCGCGCGGCTACGCCACCGGCGAGTTACCGGACGCTGCTCCGTTCGAGCGCCACTGGGGCGCGCATCCGCTGCCCGATACGGCGAGTATCGCGGCCGGTGAGGCGCTCGCACGCTTCGTAGAATCATTGCCGGCGAGCGCGTCGGTGGCGGTGCTGCTTTCCGGCGGTGCGTCGGCCTGCATCGAACTGCCCAACCTTGGCATCGACGTCGAATTTCTGCGCCGGGCCAACGCTTGGCTGCTCGCGAGTGGCTTGCCGATCGAGGACATGAACCGCGTACGGGTTGGTTTTTCGCGACTCAAGGGCGGGGGCGTTGCGCGATTGCTTGGGAATCGCGAGATCGGTGCCTGGATTCTTTGCGATGTACCCGGAGGCGAACTCGGTTGGGTCGGCAGCGGGCCGCTGAGTCTGCCGTCGCCCCGCGAGTGGCCCTCCTTACCCGATTGGTTGCGCGAGCGATTGTGCAGAAGGTCGGCCGCAGGGAATGTACCGCTGATCCGTTTGAATCGCCTCGCGGGCAACGAAGAAGCGGTAGCGTATCTCGTGCGACACGGTGCAAGGGCAGGGGATACATTGAGCGGTGAGGCGGCCGAACTCGGCACACGGATCGGCGCCGAACTCGCGGCCGCGGAGCCGGGGCTTTATGTTCGTGGCGGCGAGCCCGCGGTGCGGTTGCCCGCCCTGCCGGGTCGCGGCGGACGTTGTCAACATCTCGCGCTCACGGCGGCGCTTGCAATCGAAGGCCGATGCGATTGCTGGCTTCTCGTTGCCGGCAGCGACGGCCGGGACGGAACGGAGCCCGTAGCCGGCGCCTGCGTGGACGGTGGCACTGTGGTCCGTGGCCGAGGACAAGGACTGGATCCCGAGCATGCGTTGGCAACCGCTGATGCCGGCAGCTTTCTCGCCGCGAGCGGCGACCTTGTTTACACTGGCCCAACTGGCACCCACGTCAACGATCTCCTGATTGCCTTGAAAACGGGAACCGTTAATAAAGCTTGACAAATGTTGAAGTTTCGACTAGCGTTTACGGCGTAATTTTAGTTGGCAAGTGAACAAAAAAATCAGTCAGGAAGGCTTTCAGGAGAAGACCTTAGAAAACCGTGATAAATCAAATAATAAAAATGATAACTTCATGCCAAGCCGGAGAGGCGAGCCGGAGGGATATCTATAAGTCCAAGACGGCCGGCGGGTATTTACTATCCGCTGATTGGGTTCTTTGTGACCCTGGTCCCGACATCGTTCCAGATCGAAAGCGGTTCATAAAAGCGATTTCCGAAAGGATATCGCTTTTTTTGTGCCGTAGCGGCGGGGGACGTGTCAAGGGGTGGAGATTTCATGAGGCGCTGCTAGCGTTCTCGCGAAGATAAGGATATCCAGAAAATTGATTTTGCTGGGTTCCCACCTTCGCGGGAAACACGAAGCTGCAATTGATCAGAGTTTCATTTATTTATTGTCAAATTTCAAGGAGGTTCTTACAGTGAAAAGTTGGCGATCCAAACTGGTAGCGGCTACGGCCGCACTTGGCCTATGTGCCGGCGTCGCTCTTGCGCAGACAGACGGTCTGATGACGATAAATCATCAGAAGAGCGCACCGGCACTTCTGAAGCAGGCCACCCTGGTCGGGCACCATCCCAAGGACTCGACCCTTAATCTCACCTTCAGTCTGAAGCGGAACCATGCGGCGCAGTTGAATGCTGTCGTGCAGTTTCTGAAACAGCATGGGATCACGGTGAAGAACATCACCCCTAACCGTGCCCTGATCTACACCGAGGCGAGCACCGGCACCTACGAGCACGCCTTGTTGATCATGATCAACGACTACACGCTCAAGGGACAAACGTTCATCAGCTCTCCGGATGTGCCGAAACTCCCGGCGGCAGTAGCACGCTATGTGAACGGTGTGTTCCAGACAGTGCCGCTGCACCTGGTGCCGGGTCACTTCAGTCCGGCGCGCCTGACGAAGTCGGGCAAGTCGGGGCAATCTGCGGTTCCAGCCTGGATGGCCCCGCCCGCACTGGCGCCGAGCCAAAGCACGGCGGCCTGGTCGGCGGTAGCCGACTACCCGATCCCTGTGCTGGACAATTGTGCGGCGACCGATGAGTCGAGCGGAACGGTGTACTCGGTAGGAGGCGACAGCAACGTCGCGGTTACGGACGCGGCCTATGCCTACGATCCGACCTCTGAAAGCTGGAGCGCGATTGCGAGCCTGCCGGAGGGGCTGGAGAAGCCGGCCTGTGCGTTCATTGGCGGCAAGCTCTATGTGACCGCGGGGTGGGACTCCTCGGGCAACAACAACTCGACGCTTTACATCTATGACCCCTCCTCGGGCACTTGGAGCACGGGTGCGAGCATGACCGTGTCGGTCGGCGGAGCGCCGGGCTATGCGGTGTTGAGCGGCGACCTCTACGTGATCGGCGGCTGTGGCAACAGCTCGAGCTGCCCGGGCACGACGGGGGTGGAAGTGTACGATCCGTCCTCCGACAGCTGGAGCACGGCGGCGGACTATCCCGAGGGCATTTCCTGGACCGGCTGCGGAGGGACCCAAGGCGAAGTCTACTGCGGTGGCGGCGTCAACGCGGCGGGGACCGGCGATACCTCCGATGCCTACGCCTACAACCCCGGCTCGAATAGCTGGACGCAGATTGCCTCGCTGGCCTACGACAACTGGGGGATGAGTGCGATTGCCACCGCCGACGGACACTTGCTGTTCTCGATGGGGGTGACCGGTGGCTTTGCCACGATCACCAACCAGGGCCAGAGCTACGATGTGGCGAGCAACAGCTGGAGCATGCTGCCGAACAACCTCGTGACGACCTATCGGGCGGCGGGCGCCTGCGGTTTCTACACGATTGGCGGCATGGACTCGGGCAACACCTTTACCGGGATTCAGAATGTCCAGGTGCTGCCGGGCTACAACGTGTGTGCCATATCCGGTCCGACGGGTGTCGTCAACGGCACGGTGACGGACTCGAGCAGCGGCAATCCGATTTCGGGGGCCACACTGACCTTCACGCCGGACGGTGGATCCACCGTCACGAACAGTGATGGACAGTACTCGATCACGCTGGCAACGGGCACCTACACGGAGACGGCGAGTGCCTTCGGCTATGAGCCGCAGTCGGTGTCGGTGACGGTGACCGACGGCGGCACGACGACGCAGGACTTTGCACTGCAATCGTCCAGTGCGGCGACGCTGAACGGGATTGTGTATGACACGGGACATCACTATCCGCTGTTTGCGCATGTAGTCATCGATGCGGGC